>CAZAST010000179.1:0-5219 GCA_964487805.1 uncultured Syntrophaceae bacterium | reverse complement strand
TCCTGTTCATCCCCTTTGCCTCCGCTGTTCTTCTCTTCTCTTTCTCCCCGCATTTTAAACAATACATGCAGTTCTGCATTGCCGCGGTTGTCATGGTTGCCGGATTGGGCATTATCGCCATGATCCGGATCATGCATTTTATGGATCTGCACACCTATTACGTTGGCGTTATCCTTGTTTTCATATTCGGATATACCTTCTTCAAGCTCAGATTCATCTGGGCTTCGCTGGTGGGGTGGCTGCTGGTCATGACCTATGAGATCGTGGCTGTCGTTTTTATCCAGACTCCGATCCAGACGGTTATGAACCATAATTATTTTTTTCTCAGCAGCAATATTCTCTGTATGTTTGCCGGTTACTCCATCGAGCTGTCTTCAAGAAAAGAGTTCATGCAGGCCTGTCTCCTGGAAAAATCAGTCAGGGAGCGGACCGGGCAGCTCGTCAATGCGAACGAGGACCTGAATCAGAAGATTGCGGAGAGAAAACAGGTCGAAGAGGCACTGAAGGCCAGCGAAGAAAAATACCGCACCATCATCGAAAACATAGAGGAGGGCTACTTTGAAGTCGATCTGGCGGGCAATATGATCTTCTGCAATGATTCCCTGTGCAATATCGTCGGATACTCGCGGGAAGATCTGCTGGGAATGAATAATCGTGAGTATACCGCGCCGGAAACGGTTAAAAAGATGTACGATATCTTCAACGAAGTCTATCGGACCGGAATTCCGACGAGATTGGCGGAATCTGAGCTTGTCAGAAAAAACGAGGAGAAAATCTTCATAGAGATTTCCGCATCCCTTGCCCGCGATTCATCCGGAACCCCCGTCGGATTTCGGGGCGTTCTCAGAGACGTGACCGCGCGCAAGCAGCATGAAATAGATCTGCAGAAATCAAAGGAGGCTGCCGAAGCGGCCAATCGGGCGAAAAGCGATTTCCTTGCCAATATGAGCCATGAACTCCGCACGCCCTTACATCACATTATGGGTTTTACCGAACTGGTGGTCAGAAAATCTTTCGGGGAATTGAACGAAGTGCAGGAAGAGCATCTGAATGACGTGCTGCAGAGCAGCGAGCATCTCCTTTCCCTGATCAACGACATCCTTGACCTCTCAAAGATTGAGGGTGGAAAGATGGAAATCGATTTTTCCGAGGTGAATGTGGAGAGGCTGATAGAGAAAAGTCTGCTCATGTTCAAGGAAAAAGCCATGAAACACCGGATCAATCTCTCCATAGACGTAGAGGGTGTCCCGCCCGTCATAAAAGCTGATGAACGGAAGCTCAAACAGATCATCTACAATCTGCTCTCCAACGCGATCAAATTCACGCCTGACGGCGGCACCGTACGTCTCAATGCCAGGCAGATAGACCCCTCAGCGCTGGCCCATCGTAAAATCGGAGAAGGCCATCCGGACGGCAACGGCCATCGGTATATAGAGTTTGCCGTCGTCGATACGGGTATCGGGATAACACCCGAAAATCAAGAACGGATCTTCGGCCGCTTTGAACGGATAGACGAATCAATGAATCGGAAATACGAGGGGACCGGCCTGGGCCTCGCCCTCAGCAAGGATCTGGTCGAACTGCACGGCGGTAAGATCTGGGTCGAGAGTGAAGGAGAGGGAAAAGGTTCCGCGTTCCACTTCGTCCTCCCCCTTTCCGCCTGATTTCTTCCCGCCGGAGCCGGTATCCCATCCGACATGAATGTTCCCGTCATTTCCCGCTATTCCATACATCCGGCCCCTGTTGCCCCAACCGTTCATCGAATGGACCCGGTAAAAAAATGGCCTGCAAAGATACCGCGCGAAGCGCATATCCGAGCAGGCCTGTTATAATCATCGATCAATATTACATTATTGTTTAGATCATAAACAATTTTTTATGTTTTTAAATTTGTCGATGATTATATCGAAAGATCAGGTGATCTATGTATATACATTAAGCAATTTACATGCCGAAAATAGGACGTTAATTATTTCTATCGGTTATGGCAAGCGAGCCGTTTCGGGGCAGAAATATCCCGTGTCAATGACCTGAAAAAGGGAAAATTTGACCGCTCTGCTTCGCCACGGAAGTCTCAAAATATTCGTTGCGACTCAGGCGGGGAGCGTGTAAACTTTGTGCCATGACACGATAACAGGTGAAGACAGGTGAGACTCGCCGTATTGGAAACAGAAAAATGCGTGGGATGCCAGAGCTGCATGTTTGCCTGCTCGCGAAGGGTAGGGGAAGCAGGTCTTGCCCGCTCCTGCATCGGCGTGCGATCCATCGGTGGTATGGAGCGGGGTTTCTCCGTCATTGTTTGCAGGGCATGCACCGACCCTCCCTGCGCGAAGGTCTGTCCCACGGGGGCCTTGGTACCGCGGGAAGGGGGCGGGGTGCGGGTTCTCCCGGACAAGTGTATCGGGTGCGGCCACTGCAGGGAGGCCTGCATCATCGGTGCGGTCTACTGGAACAGCGAGACCAGCAAACCGATGATCTGTCTCCACTGTGGCTACTGTGTCGATTTCTGTCCCTACGGTGTCCTGGGGATGCAGGAACGGGAGGTCGAAAATGTTGAAGAATGACCCCCTCGAAAACATCCTGTACATCGATTTAACGCGCAGGACCTTCAAAATCGAAAAACGGCCCGACCTGTTCGATAAATATCTGGGAGGGACCGGCGTCGCCACACGGCTCCTCCAGGAAGAGTGCCCCGCGGGATGCGATCCCCTGGGGGCGGAAAACCCCATTATCTTCGCCGTTGGTCCCCTGACGGCCCTCTTTCCCCTCGCCTCGAAGACCGTCGCTCTGTTCAAATCCCCTCTGACCGGGAACCTGGGAGAGAGCCACTGCGGGGGGAGAAGTGCCGTTTCGATCCGCATGGCGGGGTACGGTGCCATCGTCATCAAAGGAGCGAGCAGTATGCCGGTCTACCTCTCCATAGAGAACGGGCGGGTGCGCTTTCGAGACGCCTCCACCCTGTGGGGAATGGGGAACTTCTCCTCCGGACGGATCATCAGGGAGAATGAAGCGGGGTCGGGCTTGCGGACCATCATGCGCATCGGCAAGGGTGGTGAAAAGCTGATCGCCTATTCCTGCGTGACGACGGAGACTTTCCGCCACTTCGGCCGGCTGGGGCTGGGAGCGGTCTTCGGGAGCAAGAAGCTCAAGGCCGTGGTCGTTTCGGGGAAATCCTCCCTTCCCGTTTCGGACAAAAAGGAATACCGGCGGCTCTATGACGAGGTATATAAGGCCGCCGTTGAATCACCGGTGATGAAAAAGTATCACGACCTCGGGACGGCGGAGAATATCGTCCCCCTCAGCAAATTCGGAGGGCTTCCCACGCGCAATCTCACCGCGGCGAGCTTCGAAAAGGCCGCGAAGATGTCCGGAGAGAACTTTGCCAAGCATTATCTTGGGAGGAGGCTCGCCTGTTCCCACTGCCCGGTCGGTTGCATCCATATTGCCGCCCTTCGGGAGCCCTACGAGGACGTCTCATATTTTTATAAAACCTCCATGATATCATACGACTATGAACCGATCTACGCCCTCGGCACCATGTTGGGGATCTCCCGGCCAGCCGATTTTCTCAGGCTCATGGACCGGGTTGAAGAATCCTGGGGGATGGATGCCATGAGTCTCGGGGTGATTCTGGCTTGGGCCACGGAGGCTTTCGAGCGGGGCCTGATCACGAAGAAGGAGACCATGGGTGTCAGGCTGAAATGGGGGAATGTGAAGGGCTACATCAAGGCCGGAGGATACATCATCGACCAGCCTAACGATTTTTACCGGGCCCTCGCGCGGGGGGTTGAGTATGCCGCCTCCGTTTATGGGGGCATGGAATTCGCCCTTGCCTTCGGGGGCAACGAGATGCCCGGCTACCATACGGGTCCCGGCGCCTACCTGGGATACCTGATCGGAGCGCGCCACAGCCATCTGGACAACGCCGGATACAGCTTCGACCAGAAGACACTTGTTGAAAAAAAGCTGAAACCGGAAGAAACGATAAACGCGCTCATCGCGGAAGAACGATGGCGCCAGATCCTCTCCAGCCTTGTTATCTGCTTCTTCGCGCGGGGAATCTACTCTCCCGAACTGGTCACCCGCCTCCTTGCCATCGCGGGGGTCAACCTCACCACCGATGACTTGGAGCGGATCGGCCGCGAGATCCACACCGAGAAATACCGCTATAAGATGCAGGAGGGGTTTTCGTTGGATACGGTACGGCTGCCGGAGCGGATATTCGAAACCCCCTCTCCCGTCAGCGGCCTGGACAGGGCATATCTTACAAAGGCGTTGGTCTACGCGGACAAGACGATCCGGAAGGAGCTTGACGCCGCGCCATGACGCGACGGTTTCGCCTGCCTCGCCTGAATATCCTTGACTTTATACCCTCCTGCGCATACGGTATTTCCGCTGAAAAACCACGGATATTCCCCGCAGGATTCCCAGCCGTGACCCCCTCGCAGGACGGTGAGCCATGCCCTTGAGCAAGAAAACGAAAGTTGCCATCATTACATCCGATCCCTTCATCGCCTGTGTATACCGGTTCATCCGTCTCTATTCCGCCACCTTTCGACTGACCGTCGAAAACGAGCGGCCATGGATGGATCATCTCAGAGGGGGAGGGCGGGTGCTCCTGTGTTGCTGGCATCAGCAGTTCATGGCCGCGATCCGGTATTTCAAAACCTATGAACCCTATCGGGGGAGCCTTATGATCAGCCGGAGTTCCGACGGCGAATTGATAGCGGGTGTCGCCAGAAGATCAGGGTTTTACCCCGTGCGTGGCTCTTCTTCGCGCGGGGGACGCGAGGCGCTCGGGGAGATGATCGACAGATTACGGGAAACCGGATTTGCCGGGCATATCCTGGACGGTCCCACGGGACCGATAGGGGTCGTCAAGCCCGGTGTGATCCAGATGGCGGCCTCCGCCGGTGCGGTCATCGTTCCCTTCTATACGAGCGCCGACCGGGCATGGTATTTCAACAGCTGGGACCGGTTCATGCTCCCCAAACCCTTTGCCCGCGTGACCCTCCGGTACGGCGATCCGATTCCCTGTCCCCGGCCGGCAAGCAGCGAAGAGTTTGAGAAACAGCGCCGTTCCCTCGAAGAGATCATGCGCCCCGGCCTCCACCGCCCGCCGCAGATTTCTTCCGCGTGAGCTTCGAGATTTGGAGGAATGGTAAGGGACGGATGATCCTTCCATGAGAGAAAAATATGACGGAGAGTATACATACTAT
>CAZAST010000178.1:0-5239 GCA_964487805.1 uncultured Syntrophaceae bacterium | reverse complement strand
ATTCCGTGGCATTACGGCTGGGTCACCACGAAGATGCGGGAATACGTGCACGGCGACAAGAAACCGGAGGTCTTCACCTTCGGCGATTCCGCCAACATCGTGACCCCGTTTATCGGGGACGCCAATACCATGATTCCGGAGAGCAAATCCTTCATGGTCAACGTTGATAGGAAGGAGGTGTAAGCCATGTCCGAGAAAATCAAACTGTGCGATCTTTCCAAGTGTACCGGTTGCCGGGGATGCCAGCTGGCGTGCAAGCAGTGGAACCAGCTCCCGGCGAAGCAAACCGTCAACACCGGATCCTATCAGAATCCGCCGGATCTCCAGCCGAACACATGGAACATCATACGCTTTCAGGAGATATCCGAGAACGGCGCCGTTGACTGGGTGTTCAGGCATGACGCCTGCATGCACTGCACCGACGCGGCCTGCGTGAAGGTCTGCCCGAGCGGGGCTTTGTACCATACCAAATACGGGACCGTTGCTCTCGACAGCGCGAAGTGTATCGGGTGTAAGGAATGTGTCTTTGCGTGCCCCTTCGAGGTACCCAGATACGATCCTGAAACCGACAAGGTCATCAAGTGTGACATGTGCTATTCCCGGATCGACAACGCGATGATTCCGGCCTGTGTCAAGGCCTGTCCCACCGGAGCCCTGCGCTTCGGCGACAAGAAGGAGATGCTGAAAATCGCATACGCGCGGGTCAAGGAACTGGGCGGCGACGCCTCCGTCTATGGGGACACCTTCGTGGATGGGACCCATATGATATACGTCCTTCCGAGGAAGGCCGCCGTCTATGACAGGCTTCCGGAGAAACCGCGAGTCCCGTTCTCAGTGATCGCCTGGAAGGATTGGCTCAAGCCGCTCAGCCTTCTTGCGGCCGGCGGTGTTGTCGGAGGAGCCTTCCTGCACTACATCACCCACGGCCCCAAGGATACCAGCGGTGGCGGAGATCAGGCAGGTAAGGAAGGAGGCGAGTAAAATGAAAAAAGGAATGATAAAGGTATCTGACAGTTTTGAGCGGATCGTGCACTGGTGCATGGCCATCTCCTGCATCATCCTGATGATTTCCGGTCTCGGGATGATGTTTCACTCCTTCAATTTTATCGCGATCCCCGTCGGGGGGTTGAAGAATCTGAAACTGATCCACAACTTTACCGGGCTGGTGTTTATCCCGTCACTTCTCTTTGCCATCCTGATCTGGTGGAAAGAAGCGGGCATATTCAGGTTTCCCGAGGATCTGGAATGGATCAAAGTTGCAGGCGGGTACCTGTGGCATGTGGACACGGTCCCCGAAACGGGAAAGTATAACCCCGGACAGAAGGCCTTCTTCTGGGCGGTGGCGCTCTTCGGTGTAGTCATGATTGTCACCGGGTTGATCATGTGGTTCCCGCTGGGGCTTCCGGTGGAGCTGGTACGGTGGATGTATCCCTTGCATGCCCTCGGGTTCTTCGTGATCTTTCCCTTTTTCTTTGTCCACCTCTATCTGGGCACCGTCGGCGTTCCCGGTTCCGTTTCCGCTATTCTGACAGGATGGGTCACCCGTTCCTGGGCGGAAAAACAGTGCCCGAAATGGCTCAAAGAGATGGAAGAATCGGGGAAGCTGGAAGTCTCAGAGTAGATACAGGACCTGCGTCCCACATGGCGTCGCGGTCCGATACTGATCAAGGGGTCTGTTCGATCGAGAGCGGGCCCCTTTCTCCTTTGTAAGAATGCCTTGAATTTATCGGAGAAAGTATATATAGGGGTGCATCACAGAAAAACACCACGAGGTGAATCATGGCTCAAGCCCTTACCGATACCCTTAAGATGATTGACGGGTACCGACATATGAACCCCCATTACGAAGAGCTGCTCGATATCCTTGAGGAGGTTCTTATCCTGAGGGAGACCTACCGCCGCATGGTTACAACGGATATTTTCAACGTGGACACATCGCTGATAGTGAAAAAGGTTGCCGGCGGGCTCCCCCTTATCGATTTCCCCGAGGGGATATTTGAACTCGCGGAACCGCGGGAATACTTTATCGCCCTCCTCCAAATCGCCCAGAAGAGGGATCTGGAAGAAACCGATGAAATAATACGGAAGATCAATTCCGGCGAAATAGATTATCGAGAGATGGTGCGTCAGTCCTTTATCTTCCAGCCGGAAGAAGACGCCCCGGATGAAAGGGAGGAGGGCGTCTTTGATCTGCTGGGATTCCTGGTGGAAGAAAGTCTTCGTCCGGCGCTGGAGGTTGTCTCGGAAAAATACGGGGATATTATTACCCGCGCGAAGTGGTCTGAGGGATACTGCCCCATATGCGGACGGGAGCCCAAGATATCGGAACTCAGAGGCGAAGGTGGTCAACGGTACCTCTTTTGCGGCCAGTGCGGATTTGAGTGGCAGTTCAAGCGCATCCGTTGTCCCTTCTGCGGGAACGAAGACCAGCAGACACTCGCCTATTTCACTATCGAGGACGAGGAAAAGTACCGGGTTGATGTGTGCAACGCCTGTAACAAGTACATAAAAGCCGTCGACTTCAGAAACACGGAACATAAGCCCAATCTCGACGTTGAGGATATAGCGACCCTGCATCTGGACATTCTCGCCGATGAGGAAGGATATGAATAGGGCCTCGCCAGCGGCTGTGTTACCGGTAATCTCTGATTCATCGATGCCCGCCGCTGATAAGTATCCCGCATGAAAGACTCAGATATAACCGCGGTTGTTGAAGCCCTCAGAAAAGCCCTCTCGTCAACGAAACTCCCCATTGTTTCAGAGCTTGCCGATCACAAGAGCGATCCCTTCAAAATTCTGATCTCCACGCTCCTCAGCCTGAGGACCAAGGATGAGATGACTGCGGTCGCTACCCGGAAACTTTTCGCCCTGGCCTCAACCCCCGAAGAGATGCTGAAGTTCACGCCGGAGCAGATATCGGAGACGATATATCCGGTGGGCTTCTACCGGAATAAAGCCCACACCATCCTTCAGGTATGCCGCACGCTGGTGGAACGGTACGATTGCCTCGTTCCCGACAGCCTTGACGAACTGCTTTCCCTCAAGGGGGTGGGAAGGAAGACCGCCAATCTGGTGGTCACGCTGGGATACGGAGGAGAGGGAATATGCGTGGACACGCACGTTCACCGGATATCAAACCGCCTGGGTTATGTTTCGACAAAGACACCGCATGAGACGGAATATGCCCTGCGGGAGAAGCTTCCGCTGGAATACTGGACGGAATACAACACCCTCATGGTGGCGTTCGGAAGAGAGATCTGCCGCCCCACCTCGCCCCGGTGCAGTCAGTGCCCGGTTTCGGATCTGTGCGGCAAGGTTGGAGTCAGCAGACACCGATGACGGTCCCGTACAAGAAAGATCCGAAGCCGCGCCCCAAGAATAAGAGGAACTACACGCTTACATCCTGAACTTTTTCCGTCAGGTGAAACCTGCCGTCATCGGTCATCCGGATAATATCGTGCAGCACCAGGTGCTGCAGGGCCTGTGGCTTGTAATCTCGAGTACCGAAGTGAAAAAATCCCTTCTTCTGGGCATAGGGAAGAGCGGCGGCGGAACCAGCATCATATGCGTTCCTGCGCTTGAGGTCATTGATAATGGTTGCGCATGCCCGCCTCGTCATCAACATGACACCCCACTGGGACAGAAAAAAAACCCCTATAAGAACAACAATCAGCAGAAATATTTCCATGGAATATATCACCCCTTGAACGTATGAATGCCCCGGCAGATCCCTTCCGGCACTGCGGAGTTACTTGACGGTCCACGTGGTCCCTTTCGGCGTGTCATGCACGAGAATCCCTAACGCATCCAGTTCCCGGCGCAGCCGGTCCGCTTCGTCCCAATCGCCGGCAGTCCTGGCCTTGTGCCGTTCCTCCATCAAACGCGCGGCATCCGCTTCGAGTTTCTCCTCCTCAAAATCCATAACACCCAGAACCGAGTTGATCCGCCGCATCATATCCAGGACCATGGTTTGCTGGCGGGGATCCAGCCGGTTGGCCGCCAGCGGGATATTGATCTTCCTGACAAATTCAAAGAGGGAAGCGAGGGCCTCGGATATGTTGAAATCGTCATCCATTGCCTCCACAAACCCTCTTCTGAGGTCATAGATAAGCTGTTCGGTTTCTTCGCAGCCGTCTCCGGGGGTGAAACGGATCAGTCTCTGTATGAAGTTGTTGATTCTTTTCAATGTATTGGATGCGGTATCCAACGCGCCGAATGAAAAGCTCAACGGTTTCCTGTAATGAGAGCTGAGGAGAAAGTATCGTATCTCCCGACCGGTGTATCCCCGCTTTTCAAGGTCGCCCACGGTAAAGGAGTTGCTCATGGACCGCGACATCTTTTTCCCGTCAAGCATGACGAGTTCTGACGCGAGCCAGTAGTTCGCCATATTCTTCCCGGTGATCGCCCTGCCGATGGCCATGACATTTTCACAGTGGGGAAAGATAATGTCCGCGCCGCTTATGAAGATGTCGAAGATCTCACCCAGGTATTCCATGGAGAGGGCTGCGCATTCAAGATGCCAGCCCGGCCTTACGTTCCCCCATCTGGTCTTGAAGTAGATCCCCTTCTTTAACTCCGCCAGGGTCGAGCGTTTGAGAAGGTTGAAGTCGACAGGGCTGTCCTTCGCGTAATCATCCTGGTCGACCGTCCGGGAATACCGAACCTGTGTCAGGTCTACATTCGACAAGGCTCCGTAGCCGTCGAGCCTGGATATGTCGAAATACACGGACTTCAGTTTTTCGTAAGCGTAGCCCTTCTCCACAAGCCTCTCCGTCAATGCTATCATTGCGTCGACATGCTCGCTTGCCGCCGGATAGGTATGGTCATGGTTAATCCTGAGTGTATCCAGATCGCCGAAAAATATCCCTGTGTGTTCCCTGGTAAATTCTCCGATATCCGTACCAGCCTTCTCCGCGCCGGTCACGGACCGGTCGGCCAGGTCTATGATGTTGGAGACATGTTTGACACGGTACCCCTTGAATTCCAGGTAGCGGGTTATCATGTCCGTCAAAACAAAGCGCCGATACGTGCCGATGTGGGGAATCTCATGCATGGTCGGCCCGCATGAGTGTATCAGAACCTGGGAGGCGTTGATGGGTTTGAACGGTTCCTTGGTCCGGCTGAGTGTGTTGTAGAGGCGAAGGGAGACCTCTTCCCGGTCGGAGAAGAGAGGGGTACTGAGATAGCGCTCTCCGCCATCCGGGAAGATAACCACGATCACCCCTTCTTCCAGTTCCCG
>CAZAST010000177.1:0-5262 GCA_964487805.1 uncultured Syntrophaceae bacterium | reverse complement strand
TTTTACCGTATAAAAAATACCTATTTCAGTCCTCACCCAAATCCTGAAGGAGCCGCGATGCCATAGACCGGGACCAGCCAGGGCCTGACCTGTTCCTGTCGATACAAGCACCTTTCTCAGGTGAATATTCCGGCGAGCCAGAAGAGAAGCATCCCGACAACAACGGTTCCCGCCAAGGAGCGCGTCTTGACGGCGAAGAGCAGGGTCGGCACCGCCACGAAGAGCTCGGGACGCAGCAGATCGAGGCGCCGGGGCGCCCCTGTCGTGATCAGGATGGGGAGGATCAGGGCGCTCAGGATCGCCGCCGGTATCAGGTCGAGCCACTGTTCGAACCATTCCGGGAGCCGGCGGTTGGACAGGAGTGCCAGCGGGAGCCACCGGGGGACGTAGGTGACGATCCCCATCCCGAGGAGGATGTACAGATAGGTGTCGGGTATCATGACTGTCCCTTCGCACGCGGGAAGAATCGCGCCCGCCTGATCACCACCCCCAGGGTCGCCGCGATGACCGAGGCGATCACGATATAGCTGTTCCCGGGGATCAGGAGCGAAATGACGACGGCCAGGACCCCGGCGATGATTGCCACGGCGACGTACAGCATCCCCCTGAGCTGGAAGATGAGGAGGCAGAGAAACATGGCGACGAGGGCGTAGTCGATCCCGAAGGCGCCGGCGGGGATGAACTCCCCTCCGAAGCCTCCCGCCACCGTGCTGGCGATCCAGGCGAGGTTCGCTGTGTGGTTGAGGACGAGGGCGCGCCGCCAGTCCCACCGTCCCTCCCTGAACTTGACGCTGTTGAGGGCGAAGCTCTCATCCGTCACCCCGTAGGCGAAGAGGGAGAGGCGCCCCGGGCCGAGATTGCGCATGAAGGTCGACAGGGACGAGCTCATCAGGAGATGACGCAGGTTGACGGTGAAGGTGGTGAGCACGATGGGGAGCAGGCCCGCCCCGGCGGATAGCATGGAGACGGCGATGAACTGGGCACTTCCCGCGTAGACGAGGACGGACATGAGGCCGATCTCCAGGGGAGAGAGCCCCGCCTTCTGGGCAATCACGCCGAAGGCCAGGCCGATGGGGAGATAGCCGAGACATATGGGCCACGCGCCGATCACGCCGTCTTTCAGCACCTCCGTCCAGCGGTTGTTGGGTGTGTCGGAATGCATAGGTACGACGTCCTGTATGCTGAAAATCCCCGTCAAATCGAATCATCAAACCCGATGGCGACAGCCCGGAGCATTACTACAATACCTGCGGTAAGTCAAAGAGACGGCTGGCTCATTGACAGATCGCCGGTGCGCATGTATACACTGGTTTCATAACAGAAATACAATACCATGCGGGAGGAAACGGTGAGATGCAGAATTTTGTATTCGAAAATCCGACAAAGATACTATTCGGGAAGGGTCAGATAGCCAAGATCGGCAAGGAGGTCGGAAAATTCGGCAGGAAGGTCCTGATGGTATACGGCCGGGGAAGCATAAAGAAGAACGGTGTCTATGACCAGGTCGTCGCGTCTCTCAGTGAGGCGGGTATTGAGAGCGTTGAGTTCCCCGGCGTCAAGTCGAACCCGGTCCTGTCATGCGCCCTGCAGGGAATCGAGATCGCGAAAAAGGAGAAGGTCGACGTGATCCTCGCGGTGGGGGGCGGGAGTGTCATGGACACGGCGAAGACGATAGCGGCGGGGGCGAAGACGGACGATGACGTGTGGGATTATTTCGTGTACAAAAAGGCTGTGCAGGACGCCCTCCCTGTCCTCACGGTTGTCACGATCTCGGCCAGCGCGTCGGAAATGAATCAGGCGGCGGTCATCACCAAGGAAGACAGAGCCCAGAAGTATAGTCTCAGGTCCCCCTTTGTCCAGCCGAAGACCTCCATCCTCGATCCGACGGTGCTTTTTTCCCTCAACCCCGCGTACAGCGCGTACAGTGCGGTCGACGCCATGGCGCACATGCTGGAGCCCTATTTCGTCAACACCGAGCCGAACAGCTCTCTTCAGGACCGGCTCGTGGAAGGCCTGGTGAAGACGGTCATGGAGAGCACGGAGGCCATCCTGAAAGACCCGGCGGATTACGACGCGCGGGCGAATATGATGTGGGCCGCCATCCTGGGCTTCAACGGCACGACCACAGCGGGGATGGGGCGGGTCGGCCTCCCCGTGCACATGATGGAGCACTCGCTGAGCGCCCTCTACGATATCCCGCACGGCGCCGGGCTGTCGATCCTCCTCCCGGGGTGGATGCGATACGCGCTTGAAAAGTATCCCGCAAAGTTCGCGCGGCTCGCACGGACACTCTTCGACATCGAGGAACAGGACGACGGTCAGGCGGGGACGGCCGGGATAGCACGGTTACGGGAATGGTTCGCCTCCATCGGGGCGCCGGTCTGTCTGGGTGAGGCGAAGATTCCGGAGGGGGACGTGGGGAAGATCGCGCACAACGCCTCCGCCCTCGCCGAGCTCTGGGGACTGACGGACTACACCGAAGAGGTGATCGCCTCGATCCTCACGACGTGCGCGTAAGAGAGGCGGGTAGATGACGGGAATCATCTTATCGGGCGGCAGGAACACCCGGATGGGAGAAAACAAGGCGTTCATCCGGGTAGGCGGGGAGCGGATCATCGACCGGACGATACGGATCTTCAGGGATCTGTTCGAGGAGATCGTCCTGGTCACCAACGATCCCCTTGCCTATCTTGAGTTCGATCTGACGATCGTCACCGATATCGTCAAGGGGAAGGGAGCGCTGGGGGGTATCTATACCGGCCTCTTCCATGCGTCCTGCCCGCATGCCTTCGTCTGTCCCTGCGACATGCCTTTTCTGAACGCCGACTTCATCCGGCATATGCAGGAGCGGGCGAAAGGCTACGATGTTGTCGTCCCGGTGCAGCCCGAAGGGTTTCAGCCCCTCCACGCGATCTACTCACGGCGGTGCATGCCGGCCATAAAAAAGTGCATCGACGAGGACCGGCTGAAGATCACCGGCTTCTATGAAAAAGCGCGGGTCCTGGATATCCCGCCCGAGGTGACAACATCCTTCGATCCTGCGGGAAAGATGTTTTTCAACGTCAACACCCCCGATGATCTCGAAGAGGCGGCAGACGGGAGCAATCACTGAATACAGGGACCGCTTCTTGAGGTTAGGCTGTCTGCCGCTCGGCACACTCCAGGGTGTTTTTCAACAGCATGGCGATGGTGGTGGGGCCGACGCCACCGAGCCGGGGGGTGATCCACCCGGCCACCTCGGCGGCCGATTCTTCGACATCGGGGACGAGGCGTTTCCCCTCCCAGGTAATCCCCCCGCTGATCACCACGGCCCCGGGCCTGACCATCTCCTTCGTCACGATACCGGGGACCCCCGCCGCCGCGATTACGATATCCGCCCGTTTCGTGTAGCGGGCGATGTCTTGGACACCCGTGTGAACCACTGTTACCGCCGCGTTCGCACCCGCTTGTTTCAGCGTCAGGAGCAGAGCGAGGGGGCGCCCCAGGGTGGAGCCTCGCCCCACGATCACCACCTCCCGCCCCTCGACGGGGATATTGTAGTGGAGGAGCATGGCTTGGATTCCGGCGGGTGTTGCCGGGACCGGCCCCGGTTCCTGGAGGACGAGCCTGCCGAGGTTGACGGGGTGAAGACCGTCCGCATCCTTCTCAGGAGCCATCACTTCGATAGCCTCGGAATAATCGAATCCCCGGGGAACGGGGTACTGGATGATAAAGGCATGGACCCGGTCATCCTCGTTGAATGCGCGGACCGCGTCGAGCAGATCCGTTTGGGATGCGTCGCTCGCGATTTGCCGGTCGAATGAGGCGAAGCCGTGCTCACGGCACGCCTCGTGTTTCTTCCGGACATACCCGGCGCTTGCCGGATCATCCCCCACGAGGATCGTTCCCAGGCCGGGGACGACCCCCCGGTTTTTCAGGGCTTCGACCCGCTGACCGACCAGCCGGAGAACTGCCTCCGCAACCGGTTTTCCTTCAAGATACTGTGCCGTCATCTGCTTTCCTCGCGATTTTCCCCGCCTGAACTACATCCATGACCATCAGGGTTTTTCCGGTGGGGCTTGTCATGTGAGTACCAAAAGTTGTGCCTGGTGCCTGGAAATATTGAAAAGAAATTCCGGTCTCAGGATTTATGGCATTCTCCCACGCGATATGATAGCTATTCGCACAATGCGACAGTGGGTGAGATGCTGATGAGAGCTACCATATTCCGGTACAAATGTGAAGGATTGATTCGCCTGACGGCCCTGTGTGCTGTCATCACGCTTTTCGGCGGGATGCTTCCCTCCCTGTCCGTAGCGAGTGATACCGATGTCGATATGAGGGCGAAGATCGGGCAGATGCTGATGGTTGGATTCAGGGGGCTCGCGGTGGATGACGCTTCTCCTATCATCCGCGATATCAGGGAGGGCAGGATCGGGGGAGTTATCCTCTTCGATTATGATGTCCCGTCGGCCTCTCCCGTCAGAAATATCGCATCCCCGGCGCAGCTTAAAAAGCTGGTGACAGCCCTGCAAGAGGTCGCTCCCGTTCCCCTCCTCATCGCTATCGATCAGGAAGGGGGGAAGGTGTCCCGTCTGAAGGAATCGTACGGCTTCCCCCCATCCGTTTCGGCGCAGCATCTTGGATCGCTGGGCAGTGTGGAGACAACGAAACGTTACACCGACGTGACGGCCGAAACACTGGTCGGACTGGGCATCAACTTGAATTTTGCCCCGGTGGTAGATCTGAACACCAACCCGGATAACCCGGTAATTGGAAAACTGGAGCGCTCTTTTTCCGCGGATCCGCTGGCGGTAACCCGCCAGGCGATTGCCGTAATCGATTCTCTGCACAACCACGGTATTCTCTCGGCCGTCAAACACTTCCCCGGCCACGGAAGTTCAACGAGAGACTCCCACGAGGGGTTTGTGGATATCACGGAAACATGGTCTCCCGAGGAGATGATCCCCTTCGACCGGATCATCAAGGCGGGGAGGTGCGACATGATCATGACAGCCCATGTCTTCAACGGAAAACTCGACCCCGCATGGCCGGCCACGCTCTCTCCCGCGGTAATACACCACTTCCTGCGCGAATACATGGGGTACGAGGGGGTGGTTGTCTCAGACGACATGCAGATGAAGGCGATACGGGGGGCCTACAAATTCGAGACAGCGATCGAACGGGCTGTCCTCGCGGGGGTCGACATCCTTCTCTTCGCGAACAACTCGGTCTTTGAAGAAGATATCGCTTCCGTGGCGGGCGCGCTATTGAAACGTTTGG
>CAZAST010000176.1:0-5318 GCA_964487805.1 uncultured Syntrophaceae bacterium | reverse complement strand
CATAACGCTGCTAATCAGTCGCGCGGCTTTTTGCGTCGGCTGAATTTGCCTTGTTAGGTCTGCCTGAATTCCGAATACATAATCCCTGGATTTCCCCATGCATAATGCTTTACGTGTGCCGGTTCTATTACAACAGATGTTTCTATCCAAGCCCAGAAAGACTTGGCCTCACGATAGACGACATCGAGTTTTATCTCGTGTCCACCTACGACCAGCTGATATTTGCAGACAAAATTCCCCGCAAGACGATCGAAAGCAATACCTGGCATGCTAAAACTACGCGTCGCCTGATTTGAATAGAGAACATAATTCCGCCCTTCATAAATCCATGATAATGCTCCCAGTATTGGATAGTCGATGGATTCATTCTTCATCAAGTCTCCGCGCATATGCTGTAAGTAGTTTCGGCATTCCTTGACTGGAGCCATTACCTTTGTCAGCTTTTTCAATTCGGGCTGATCTTTTCTAATTAGGGTCATAGCGGAAATAACCTCATGAAAACGGTGGAAATAGTCTATGATGCCCAATGCAGTGATATAAAGCATTATGACAATTGAGGAATCATTCTTAATCTTCTCTGCGTCCCTTGCCACATTTGTCCCATTTTCGAGATCGGTAAACAGGTGGTCAAGAATTAGAAGACATTTCTTCGCCGTATCATAAAGAACAACAAATTTCTCTTGTACGCTTCGTTTCATTTTTACGTGACCTAACTATTAATATACCCGGCGGGTATTTCCCGAACTTTTATGTAAGATTACTACAATTCTTAAAAAATGGAAATCGAAAGTTTTGCCGTAAAATCAACTACAACGGCACTTTCACCATTGGGTATTTCATGGTAATAAAGACCAAAAACCAAGCTGGTATAACATGGGGGAAATGGCTCACCTGCCGCCCTCAGAGAGTCCCGAAGGCAGCGTAAGCACCCCTTTCGAACTGAAATGGACGCTGTCGAACTCCTGGCCGGCGAGTTTCCCCGTCATTTCATACTCGAGCTTTCCGCTGTATTCACTGGTTATGACGCCCACAGTCTGACGCGCGATGCGGAACAGGGGAATACTCACGGGGACGCTCACAGTCGTCTCGCCAAAGCGCGGCACGCTGCCGGCGGCGTCGCTCACGCCGGAAGCAAACGGCTTGCCCTGCACGTCCATCTTAACCGACACGCCGTTGAAGTCAAAGGGAGCGTCATTGGGATTCTGGATCCGCAGCTTGACCAGCATCCGCACCTCCAAGCCCTCGCCTTGCAGGGGCTCAAGGCCGGTCATGATGACATCGATGGGTTCGGCGTGGTGCAGGGTGGCGCAGCCGCCGCACAGAAAAACGGCACAGCCAAGAAGGATAAACAGCGCTCTTCGAACAATCGACATGACGATCTCCGTTGGAGCTGTTGGTATTTTCTGAATTGCTGCGCCATCTTACTGCAATTCATGAAAAATGAAAACAGAAAACACTACTATACATGCAAGCCACTGCATGTTCTTCAATGAATATAGCCCGTAATGAATACGAAAAAAAGAGGAGACCGACCCTCCGGGACAATCGCAGACCCCGCTTGCGTCTTTGAACAAACTGAAGTATCTATCACACAGCTCGCTGCGATACCGGTCGCCGCATCATCTCTCTTCCACGTATGATGCGGTTGCCATCCACATAACAGATCACAGAATGCCGACAAAAAAGGAGGGCGGAATGGAACAGATACGGTTTGACGGGAAAGTGGTCATCGTGACGGGAGCAGGAGCAGGCCTGGGCCGCGAATACGCGCTGGAATTCGCCAAGCGGGGCGCTTCGGTGGTGGTGAATGATCTGGGGGTCGCCCGGGACGGGACAGGATCGACACACAGCGCTGCCGACGCGGTGGTGGACGAGATCACACAACAGGGCGGGAAAGCGGTCTCCAATCATGACAGCGTGGCAACCCCTGAAGGGGGGAGCAATATCGTGAAGACCGCGATTGACTCCTTCGGCACGGTGGATGTGCTGGTCAACAATGCCGGATTTCTCAGAGACAAATCCTTTACGAAGATGACCATCGAGGAATGGGACGCCGTGACAGGGGTTCACCTGCGGGGGGCGTTCTGCGTGACCCAGCCCGCCCTGATGGTTATGCGCGAGCACGGCTACGGCCGTATCATCGTGACGGCTTCCACGGCGGGCATCTTCGGCAACTTCGGCCAGAGCAACTACGGAGCGGCCAAGATGGGGCTGGTGGGACTCATGAACGTCCTGAAACTGGAGGCGGCAAAATACAACGTGCATATCAACGCCATCGCGCCGAACGCGTATTCGCGCATGACGGAAGACCTGATTCCCACAGAGCTTGCCCCGAAGCTCCAGGCGAAATTCAACGTCCCCATGGTGGTGTATCTGTGCTCGGAGGAGTGCCCGGAAAACGGGTCCATCTTTACCATGGGGGCGGGCTGGTACGCCAAGACGGCGGTTGTGTGCGCGCCTGGCGCGTGCCTGGGCGACGGATCGCGGGATATTCCCGCCGAAGAAGTGCGGGAAAATTTCGCCAGGATTTCCGATATGACTGAAGCCCGGCCACTGGGCAACGCGCTGGAAGTATTCGGACTTATGGGGCCTCTGCTCTCATGATCACAGGAACGGAAGCCATGGATGCCGGCAAAACCTGGGCATGATATCCCCGTCCCGGTTTTCGGTATTGACTTCCCGAAGAGTTTGCTTAGAATGCAGGCAGGTTTCACCCATAACGGAAACAGATGGCAACGGTATGTTGCCTGTTGCTTCCGTTCGGTATTAACAGAGTGCCCAAAACCATCGATGGGTAACGAAGAAGGAACACTGCCCCGCCTCAACACGGATAGGAGATGATCATGCCGCACAAGAAATCCCCGGACGCCCGCAACCGATCCTTCCAGTTCACACCCCAAGAGTACCGGGAAATTCTGATAACCGCTCCCATCGGCATATGCTGTTCCATACCCGAGGGGAGGTTTCTTGACGCGAATCCGGCCCTGGCGCGAATGTTGGGATATGATTCGCCACAGGAACTGGTAGACTCCATAGAGGACATCGGGCGACAGATTTACGCAGATCCGGAAGATCGAAAAACGATTATTCGCTTCCTGGAAAAGCAGGGTGAAAAAATCGATTTCGAGTGTCGCGTCATCCGCAGGGATGGTTCCCGTATCTGGATATCCAACAACATCAGAGCGGTGAAGAATGAGCAGGGGATGATAAGCCATTATCAGAGTTTTATATCCGACATCACACCGCTCAAGGAAAACGAACAGAAGCTGATAGAGGGGGAACGGAAATACCGCCTCCTCATGGAACAGATGACCGATACGGTCTGGACCCTCGGTCTGGACATGAAGCCTACCTATGTGAGCCCGTCCTCAGCAAGAGTTCTGGGCTTCACACCTGAAGAACGCTTGCGCCAGCACCTGTCTGAAATGGTGACACCCGAAACATACGCGCGGCTCATGGATATCTTCGCCCGTGAAAAGGAAAACGCCCGGAATGGCGATATGGACCCCGACAGGACGTTGGTAGTGGAGATGGAATACTACCACAAAGATGGCCATACCATGTGGCTGGAGAATAAAATGCGGTGGATACTGGACGATGCCGGCAACATCGCGGGGATTCACGGCGTATCGCGCAATATTACCGACCGGAAGAAGGCCGAAGCGGCCCTGAGAGAACGGGATGATCAATTCAAGAAACTGGCTTTGCACGTCCCCGGAATGATTTATCAGTTCATGAGAAGGCCCGATGGAAGCTACTCTATCCCCTTCGCCACGGAAGGCACCCTCAACACGTTCGGCTGTTCGCCCGAAGACGTACGCGAAGATATATCTCTCATACTCGAAAGGGTGCTGCCTGAGGATCGGCAGAAATTCATCGCCTCCATCGAATCGTCCGCCCAAAACCTGACTCCCTGGCGATGCGAATACCGAGTGCGTCTCCCCGGCCAGCCGGTGAGATGGATGCTGGGCCATTCGACCCCGGAGAAACTGGCTGACGGCAGCATCGTCTGGTACGGATTTAACATGGACACTACGGATCGCAAGCGATCCGATGAAGAGCTGAAAAAAAGCCTGGCTCAGGTCCGAAAGGCATTGAGCGCGACGGTCCACGCCATGGCTGCTACGGTGGAGGCTCGCGACCCATACACGGCGGGGCACCAGCGCAGGGTGTCCGATCTGGCCCGGTCTCTCGCGAAAGAAATGAATCTGTCGCGGGATCAAATCGAGGGGATCCGCACAGCGGCCAGCATTCATGATCTGGGGAAAATCCCTATCCCCGCCGAGATTCTCAGCAAGCCGTCGAAACTGACCAGCATCGAATTCGATCTTATCAAAACCCATCCGCAGGCCGGTCATGATATTCTGAAGAGGATCAATTTCCCATGGCCCATTGCGCGTATGGTTCTTGAGCACCATGAGCGGCTGGACGGCTCCGGGTACCCGAGGGGATTACGAGGAGACGAACTGCTTATGGAGTCAAAGATCCTCGCTGTTGCCGATGTGGTGGAAGCAATGGCTTCGCATCGTCCTTACAGGCCCGCCTGGAGCATTGACGCCGCTCTGGAGGATATTATAAGAAATAGAGGCGTTCATTTCGACCCCGAGGCCGTTGACGTCTGCGTGCGGCTTTTCCATGAGAAGGGCTATGCCCTGCAAGGATAACCTCTACCCCGTGAGAATTCTCTGGCGACATACTACCGCCATCCTCTTTTCACAGAATATTGAAACAGCTGTAAGCATAATTCGCGTCTGCACACCTTTATTCAGCCGATAAAAATATCTAAAGTTTCCCCCTCCTTTTGTCGAAAGTAGGGGCACAGTCCCCCGCGCGCAAATCACCTGACCGTGGCAAAAGAGGCACGGTCGAACAGGGGAACGCTACATTAAATAAGGAAATCTCTCCATGGAGAAAGACAGATATAAAGCCATTCCCCCTTTTTCGCTTGTTCCGGGGAACCTGCCGGACTTTCAGATATACATGCGCACAGAAGAGGGAAAATTTGTTCTCTGGGCGGTGGATGGAAATAAAGTCGGCATGGAAAAGCTCGCCAGACTCACCGAGGGTGGCCGTCATGAGATCTTCATAAGCCTCGAGGACGAGTTCAAGTACGACTTGCACCTTGAGGCGAACCTGGGAAAGATCCTCGAAAACGAACATGTGTCGAATGACAACAAGGCTTCCATATTCACCAGGGTTTCGACCAATGTGGTGAAAGAAACATTTGAATCGTCCCTCGGGCTGGGGGTGATGAGTTCCGAGGCCCTGGAACGGACAAAGGCGATGGTCGAGAGCGCTTTGGAATTCATAGCGGAAAC
>CAZAST010000175.1:0-5329 GCA_964487805.1 uncultured Syntrophaceae bacterium | reverse complement strand
GCCAACAAAATCCGCCAATTCAAAGGGACCCATAGGATGATTGAGACCGAGCTTGATTGCCTTATCTGTAAGAAAATCGAGCGTTGTTTACATTTTTTGGGGGTAAAAAGTCTATGCAGTTTCTCTTCCAACGCAATGTCTTGTATTTTTTTGTTGGGGTGAACTCATTGTAATAACCGATATAAGAGTTATTTCATCCTTGTGCGTGTTACCCTTGATCCGATGAGAAATAGACCTCAAAAAAGTGTAAACAACGCTCGATTTTCCTACAGTTTAACATTATATCCAGCATTTGATAGCGCTAACTCAGTACGCCTTTTAACTTTTGATATAATACTAAGCAGAGAGCAGTATCGCAAATAATACTTTGAACGATTGGCATTAATGGACAAATTTTAGGGGGCAACATTTGACCATTAAAAGGAGAGGCAAAAAGATTTTTGCTTTTTTCCCTTCTTCGCCCGAAAAAGATGAAGCAGGTTCGGATCGCAGGCAACGAAAGACAACTGAAGGTTGGCTGAAGTCCGAACACCAAGACTGCGGGTGGATGGGGGAAAAACTCAGCCTCTCTACCAGACAGAAGCATTCGCTTCTTTGATTACGGGCAGAGGCGGACGAAGCCGAGCAAAAAACGATTCCTTTTAGGGATTTGTTCGGCGCACCATTAAAAAAGCCCTTGAGGAGTATACGAAAGGCCACCATACTTTGGAACGGTTGGTCCATCGCCTGATTTTTTTGGGGCGTGGTTAGCGGCATCGGAAAATCGCTTTGCGAGGTAATACTCCCCAAAATGCATACAAACAAAGTAGATCTCTGTTCAATCGCCTATATCGGAGAAACATGAGAAGACGGTTCCGGCAATTGTTTCGGAACGACTTGTGAGAAAGCTCGAAAAGCATGCCCCCCGGCGAGACCGCGTCTCCCCGTACCAAAAAAAAACCGCCCGTAACGGCGGCACACTGCACCAATAATGGTCGGGGCGAGAGGATTTGAACCTCCGACCCTCTGAACCCCATTCAGATACGCTACCAGACTGCGCCACGCCCCGACTTGACTGGTGAGATATCACCATAGGTTTTCTCTGTCAAGAACAAGAAGTGCCGCTGATGAAAAGATACTTCCGCATCTCCTCGTACTGCTTTCTTCCAAGGCCTTGTATCCGCTTCAGTTCGTCGATGGAGGGGAAAAGTCCCCTTTTTTCTCTGAAACGCACTATTTTTGCGGCCGTAGTGCGACCGATTCCGGGGATGAGCGCCAGTTCTTCCGGTGTTGCCCGGTTCAGATCGATGGGCATACCGAGAGCAAGCCGGTCGGAGGCAGGCATGTGAGTCAGGATTACCTTTCCGGTCACTCGATCAAAGACGACCCGTTCCCCCGACTGGAGCCTCCGGGAGGGATCAAACTCCGTGAATCCACCAAGCTCTTCTATCCCGGCCTCTCTCAAGAGATCACCGATCGTCGACCCCTTCTGCAAAAAGTAAACACCTGCGTACTTTTCATACCCGGCAATCTGCACCGCGATCCCCGCTCCTTCCCCCACAGAGGACACGGAAGACGACGGTGCGGGATGGACGTACCGGGAAATATCACGCGCCGCATATACAACCACCGCCGCTATCACAACAAGGACAGCTCCGTAGATCTGTCTGGAGTCGAAGGCCCTTCCCTTCATAGCACGTCACTTATGTTCAGGGTTCCTGATCCAGATCAAAGGCATCGTGCAGGACCCTGACAGCCAGTTCCGTGTACTTGGCCTCTATGACGCACGATATCTTGATCTCGGATGTGCTAATCATCAGGATATTGATCCCCTCATGGGCGAGGGCCGCGAACATCTTCGATGCGACGCCGGACTGGCTCTGCATGCCATCTCCGACTACGGATATCTTGGCAATGTTCTCGTCATACTCGACCCGGGAAGCACCCATGTCCTTGGCCGTATCGTCAAGAAGCCTGCGGGTCTCCCCCATATCCTTGCGGGCAATGGTGAAGGTAAGATCGGTAAACCCTTCGCTGCTCGCATTCTGGATAATCATGTCCACCACAATATTATGATCAGACAGGGGAGTAAACAATTGAGCGGCGATGCCCGGGCTGTCCGGGACGTGAACGACCGTCACTTTAGCCTGATCCCTGTCATATGCCACACCGGAGATAACTCCTTGCTCCATCTCTTCATCCTCCTTGGTAACCAATGTTCCACTATCCTCGCTGAAAGAAGACCTCACGTACACTGGAACCCCGTAAGTCTTTGCCAGTTCCACGGAGCGGTGGTGCAGAACCTTCGCTCCCGCCCCCGCCAGACCCAGCATCTCATCGTATGATATCCTCTTTAGCTTGCGCGCCTTGTGATACAGATTCGGATCCGTCGTATAGACCCCGTCCACATCGGTGAATATCTCGCAGAAATCGGCCTTGAGGACGGCCGCTATGGCCACGGCGGTCGTATCCGAGCCGCCCCTCCCCAGGGTGGTAATGTTCCCCTTCCCATCAACCCCCTGAAACCCGGCCACAACGACAATTTTACCCTTTTTCAGTTCACCCTCTATCCGCCCCGTCTCGACATCGAGTATCTTCGCCGTGCTGTACGCATCATCAGTCAGTATCCGCACCTGGTCTCCCAAGAGGGATACGGCCCGGTATCCCATCGTGTTGAGCATGATGGCCAGAAGCGAAACCGTCACCTGCTCACCCGATGAGACCAGCACATCAAACTCTCTCCTGTCCGGCTCTCCCCCGGAGGCATTGTTGGCCATGGTCACCAACCGGTCCGTCTCACCGGCCATGGCCGAAAGAACAACCACCATGTCATTCCCATCTTCTCTGGCCCTCGCCACCTTCTGTGCCACAGCCCGAATCTTTTCAAGATTCGCCACGGAGGTGCCGCCATATTTCTGCACAATCATTGCCACGCGTTAAAATCCTCCTTTTCTCAACATTCCTGCTATCGAAGATATATCCAACGTACAGGCAATCCTCAATTTCCGTGTGTTACCGATCCCGTGCTCCATGCTGATCATCAGCGTCCCCTCAGGAAGGATGTCGGCGATCTTCTCAGCCCATTCGATAACAACGACACCGCCGCCTGAGAAATACTCCTGATACCCGATGTCATCCATCTCACGGGACCCGGCCAGACGGTATACATCCATATGATACAGGGGGATACGACCGGGATACTCATTGACCAGCGTGAAGGTGGGGCTGGTAATGTAATACCGTTCGGCGATTCCCATCCCCTGGGCGATCCCCTGTGTCAGACATGTCTTCCCCGTACCCAGTTCACCCGTCAGTCCCAGAATTTCCCCGCCGGTCAGGGCTTCTCCGATAATCCTTCCGATATGCAGGGTGTCTGCGGGGCTTTGAGAAATGAGATCAAGGGATGTCATCATCTACGTTTCAAGAGCGACAACGGCCATGGCATATCGTTCGGTATGGGAAATGCTGAGGTGGTTTTCCCGAATCCCGGCCCTTTCGATCATGTTCTTCGCCCGTTCATGAAGTACAAGCTCCGGTTTGCCTTCCGGGCTGTTTATCACCTCCACATCCCTGAACCCGACACCGCGACCCATTCCCATACCCAATCCCTTGAGGAATGCCTCCTTTGCCGCGAATCGCGCTGCAAAATGCCGGGCCGGGCACGCCTTCGCTCTACAGTACCGAATTTCCCCGTCGGAAAAGACCTTCAGGGTGAACCGTTCACGCCATTTCTTCAGGATTCTTTCGATCCGCGCCACCTCAACGAGATCTGTCCCCACTCCGTACATCATCTCTTTATCTCATCCGCAACCAGAGCGACCTTCTTCATAAATTCCACATCGTGAACCCTGACAATATGCGCCCCGTTCAGGATGGCGGCGGTCAGGCTCGCGGCCGTTCCTTCAAGCCGCTCTTCGGCACGTTCCCGGCCCGTGATCTGACCGATAAAGCGCTTGCGGGAAACACCCACCAGAATCGGCATCCCCAGCGTCTTCAGTTCTTTGAGGTTCCGCAGGATGGCGATATTGTCCGCCGTTGACTTGCCGAAGCCGATCCCGGGATCAATGGCGATCTGCTCTTCATGCACCCCCGCCGAGACAGCGGCCTCGATCCGTTCCTCCAAGAAACCGGCGATCTCACCCATGAGGCAGCCATAGGTCAAATCACCTTCCTGCATCGTCCGGGGCCGACCCCGCATATGCATCAAAACAATGGGAACCTGGTGCGTTGCGACCACCTCCGCCATCCCATCGTCAAATGTCATGGCACTGATATCATTTACCATCTCAGCGCCGGCCTCCAGGGAGCGGCGAGCGACCACGGCCTTCGTCGTGTCGATCGACAGGGGGATGGAGAGAACTCCGCGGAGACGCTCTATGAGGGGGAGCACCCGGGCCATCTCCTCATCGACAGCGACGGGTTCCGAACCCGGCCGCGAGGATTCGCCTCCTATGTCGATGATATCGGCGCCGGCCTTCTCCATCTTGCGCGCGTGGACAACCGCATCTTCAATATCGCGGAACATCCCTCCATCGGAAAAGGAATCGGGGGTCATATTCACGATCCCCATGATCAGGGTCTTTTTCCCGAGTTCAATTACTCTGTTCGGTGTCCGGAGAATAAAGCGATCCCGCGAAATATTGGCGAGGATCCTTCTGATATTCCCGGATACCTCCTTCAGCCTGAACGGCTGGGGGGCCAGCTTGTCAGCGAGCCTCCTCATCTGCTTGATGGTACCGATCAGTATGGCGTCGGTTCTGTCGATACTGCAGGCAACCGATTCCCTCGCCACGGCAACGTCCCCGCCGATCGACAGCATCTCCTGCTTCAGTATGTTTGCCACCCTGCACTCGATCCCCTTCAGGAGCAGATTCACGGTCTCCATCTTGGGGAGCATGGCCTCGACCCCCGGCCAGTCCACGCCCACCTTCTTCAATTCGTCTTCCGCCCGGGCGGGGGAGGTGATGTGCAGATATCTCACTTACGCCTCTTTTTCTGTTACCACCCCAATGATCTCATCAAGTTCTTCGGCGTTGAGCACCTCTTTTTCAAGCAACGCCCTCGAGAGCCGATGAAGCGTCTCTATATTGTCCGACAGGAGCTTCTTGGCCCTTTCGTAGTTTTCCATCACAATCCGTGATATCTCCTTATCGATCCTTTCCGCTGTCTCCTCACTGTAGTTCTTGTGCGTGGCGATCTCCCTCCCTAGGAATACCTGCTCCTCCGCCTTTCCGAAGGTCAGGGGACCCATCTCCGCGCTCATCCCCCAGTTGCACACCATCTTCCGGGCGATCTCCGTAGCGCGCTCTATATCGTTCCCCGCACCGGTGGTAAAATCCTTCAGAATCAG
>CAZAST010000174.1:0-5411 GCA_964487805.1 uncultured Syntrophaceae bacterium | reverse complement strand
TCCAGCGTCTCCTCCGAGGTGGCCGAGCCCCGCATCAGTTCGACCATGGGCATCTCCCAGATGGGAGGGTAAAAATGCGTGTTTAGTACGCGGTCCGGCCGTGTTGTCGCATCCTCAATGCGCGAGACGGGCAACGAGGAACTCCCCGTCGCCAGAATCGTTTCCGCGGGTGAAAACCGGTCCAGGCGGGCGAAGATCTCCCGCTTGAGTTCGAGCTTCTCCGGAACGGTCTCGAATACGAAATCAGCTGTCGCGGCTGCCTTTTGTAAATCTTGCGTGAAGGAGATGCGACCGAGAATGGTTCGCTTTTCCCCGGGGGTGATGTGGCGCTGATCCTCCCGTGCATCCAGTTCCTGGGAAATATGCTCTCTCGCTTGATCTATGGCTTCCGGACTGATGTCATACAGGTTGACTGAATATCCTTTCGCCGCGCACTGGCACCCGAAAACCCAGCCCATATACCCGCACCCGGCGACACTGACTGATTGAATCTGCTTCTTTGTCATTTCGACACTCCTTGTTTTTTGATTGCTCATGATTGATTATATTCGCTCTGATCAGCGATCTTTGAATCAATATCACATTAATACCGGAGGGATTGGAATTGTCCGGGGCGCTTGGCCGGACGCTTTTTCTCTCAGAAATATCTCTGCCTCTTCCATGCCAAAGTCATAGCCGTGCCGTCCCGCCTGTCCTTTGGCGGTAGTATCCCACTCTATCCTCAGGGGAGAAGTGCCTGACAAGACCGTATCGAAACCACGTTTGAACCATTTCAGGAACGTGTTCCGGACTTGCTGTTCGGAATCATACGGCGTAACTGCTGAAATCACCGCTATCCCCTGATCTGAAACCGTATAGGTCAGGATATTTTGATCGGCAGCATTACCTGCCGCTGTTTCCGTAGTGGCCGGCACCACGATCGCGACCAGCAGGACGAACATACAGAATCTTCTCATACAAATCTTCACCATCAAACAGGTACAGCCCAAGAGATTGAAAGAAAGCCGCAGCCCCAGCAAAAACATATGGATCATGTTCTATAGCAAAACCGCTGGAAGTTCAAGAGATCTGGATAGCGTCATGGCCTTGCAATATGGATAAGAATGATTAAATTGAAGAGCGAATAGAAACATCAGGAAGGAGACATGACGCGGTATGCTTAAGATGATGAGTGTCGGCCCGATTCAGGCCAACTGTTATATACTGGGATGCAAAAAGACGATGGAAGGTGTCGTCATTGACCCCGGCGCCGAGGCGTTTCGCATCGTCAAAGTGATAACCAATGCCGGTCTCAGGATCAAATATATCCTGATCACGCACGGCCATTTTGACCACACCGGCGCGGCCGGAGAACTGAAAGATATCGTCAAGGCCCCGGTGTTGATACACAGGCTTGATGCCCATGGGTTGGGGTTTCCGCCTGACGGGGAGCTGACGGACGGTCAGGAAATCGAAGTCGGCACTTATCGAATCAGGGTGATCCACACCCCCGGACATTCTCCCGGCGGTGTATGTTTTTCCGCGCCCGGCGCGGTCTTTACGGGGGACACCCTTTTTTGCGGTTCCATTGGACGCACCGACTTCCCGGGTGGAGATCACAACCGGCTAATTACGGGTGTAAAAGAAAAGATATTCCCTCTCGGGGATGACGTGCGGGTCTATCCGGGACACAGGCCCGCCTCAACCATCGGGCGGGAGCGGCGGACGAATCCCTTTTTCAGGTCATAGAATTTATATGGTGATGATCATGCCGTCATAAGCGGTTTCATAGGGAAGCCCTTTCAGGCGGCCAAGCATATCGTCGCTCATGTGGGTGAGAACAACCCGTGTGGCGTGTATCAGCGGCAACCGCGCCGCGAGCGATTGAAGATCAAGATGCATCTTCACCTTCTTCTCGAAAAAGTAGGCTTCGGCCACAAAAAGATCGGCATCTTTCGCGGCTGAGATCAGTTCATCGGTCCACTCGGTTCACACCGGTGTACGCGATGATTTTCCCCTCCGTTTCAAAACGGTACGAAAAAGAAGGGTCGCCCGGGTCTCCATGATGTGCCCGGAATGATGTTACACTGACCCCCGCCACCGTCCTCTGTTCGTTTGCGGATATTTCCACAAGAGATACGGAAAATTTCGGTACCGTTTTTGATGATCTCGGAAAGGCCGTTTCCATGACGCGCTCGAACCACGTGGAAAGCCCCGGCGGCCCCACGATTGTCAAGGGCTCGCTGCGCTTGGATAACAATTGGGCGTCCAGCATGAAAAACGGGATACCGCCGAAATGATCCGCGTGAAAGTGGGTAACGAAGATGGCTTGAATGGCGTTCAGGGGGATCCGGTGAGCCTTCATGCCGATAAGGGATGACGCCCCGCAGTCGATCAGACAGTTCGCCTCCTCCCCAGCCACATGGAAGCACGTGTTAAGGCGACCGCCGCTTCCAAAGGCGTCACCGCATCCGATGAATGTAAAACGCATAAACCGTCCCCCTTTATGAAAGAAATCAACCGGAACTCAGCCGACGGCTGTGTTGATCCTGTCCGGCGTCTCTGTTACATGTGCCGAGAATCATACGCCCACTGGAGCAAGGCCTGGCGCTGTCTGGGCCGGCAATTCCGGTCGCCCGGTCGGCAGTGTTTCTTTATCTGGGCGACATGCCGTTGAAATGCGCGCCACCGTCTGATCTGGCGATCGTCATCCGGGCAACGCCGCCCCATGTAATAGCGGCAGTACCACTGAAACCAGCCGCGCGGATCTTCGTGGTAGATCCACCCCTTTTCTTGCCAGTAAGACAATGGCCGGGATGCGTTCACGTCGAAGCAGTTCAATGCCGCGTCGTGGCGTTCGGGGCAGAGCTTGGCCTCGGTGAACCAGTCTTCCGGAAATTCCGCCGCGCAGTCCGTCATGTATTTCCCGCCGAAGATGCCGAGAGCGAGCATCTCTTTGGGGGTCAGCTCAGGGCGGAAATCGGGGTGAAAGTTCCCGCCAACCGGCTCAGTCAGGGAGTACTCATAGCCCTGTTGCATCAGGTCATTGACTTCGACACGCACAGACTTCATTCCTAAGACCCTCATTGGTTGCGGAACATGACCATACCGACGGCATGGAGCGAAACTGAATTCCCGCCCGATTTGCGATCTACGCCTTACCGGCAATCACCGCAAATTCGCCTGCTCCTGAATTATAAGGGTTTTCTGCGACATCGGCATAAACCCCTTTCACAAAGAAACCGGCCTCAACAATCTCCCTCTCGAGATCCTCAGGGGCGAAATACTGGAGCCAGTTGTACACCGTTCTGATTCTCTCACGCTCAATAATGGTGTACTTATCCAGCACCACCTTCTCTTCCGCGTATTTAAAAGTATTGAGAACACCATAGTACGTGTTCGGAGACCAGAATCCGTTGAGCAGATTCACCTCATATGTTGCGGCCTCTTCCCTTTGTTCAAACGCAGACAGAGAATACACATCCAGAAGGACCGAGCCGGCCGGTCTCAATATCCCGTGGAATGTGCCCAGGATCTTTTTTCTCTGTACCGGGCTGAGGGCGCAGAAATCACACATGATCATCAGCACAAGATCGAAGCGGTCTTCTGTCTCGAATTCCAGATAGTTCTGATTCACATAGCTGATAGGCAAACGCTCGCGGGCCGCGACTTCCTTCGCGGACTCGATGGACCTTCCGGAGAAATCGATGCCGGTCACCCGTGCTCCCCGTTTTGCCAGACGCGTCGCGTACAATCCGGGACCGCAGCCGAAATCAGCTATCATGGTGTCCCTGCCGATACTGAACTCGGATGCGATCCATTCCACCGATCGATCGATAAATGCCGCGTTTCTCGAAGCTACATCGGTGGCCTCGTTGAGATGGAAGGAAAGCATCTGCTTCGACGTATGTTCATCAGTCCACAGATCGCCTGCGGTGTAAAATTCGAACGGTTTCGGCCGTTCGTTAATCTTCTCCAACGATTCAAACATGCTCGTTTCTCATCTCCGTGCACGGAAAGATTGAGATCACCGGCGTCTCCCGCGTGTCTTCTGGATGCTGCCGATGGAAGGAGGGTAAAGCATAGGACCGTCAGTCTATATCTTCTTCCCGACATAAAACACATAGCCGTAAAACTCTTTATATGTGTAGTACAACTCCGCTTCATGCCGTTGGTTTGCAATCAGCTCTTCAGCCATCTTATTCCCCGCGTATTTTTTCAGGAATTTTTCCTGCGCGGAAACTTGCGGGGCGTAAAAATGGTCTATCCAGCAATTTTCAGGCAGAACAAACGTGGCCATGGGAATATATCCGGCCTTCTCCATCTGAGCGACCTTATGGGCAATCGTATCCATCTCCGGATATTCATCCGTCCAGAATTTATCGATTTCGTGAGGCCGCTCTTCGGTAAACCACGAGGCCTCGGAAACGGCAATATAGCCTCCCGTTTTCAGATACGTACGCCATTCATTGAGGCCGCGTTCAAACCCGATATTATAGATTGCGCCTTCCGACCAGATCAGGTCCAGCTCTTCATGCTGAAAATGCAGATTGTCCATCGAGCCGACGATGCCCTTCACTCTATCCTGAAGATGCAGTTCGTGGGCCTGTGCGTTAAAGAGATCGATAAAAAGGGGGAACAGGTCAATGCCGGTAATATGTCCCGGCGCATGGTGAGCCATTACCATTGTCTGACTGCCCGTTCCGCACCCGATATCGGCAATGCGCGATTCGTCCGTCAGATTATCGATAAAGCTCAGGGCCTTGATGGTTACTTCGGGGCTGCCGGGCCCTTGTCTCTCGAGCTGTGAGAAATATTCGCAGATCAAAGCGAAATCAAACTCATGAATAGATTTATTTTCTTCACCCATGATGGTTATCCCGGTTTCTCGAAAAAAGTCAGCAAACATCCAATGGTGGGGGAGACAGTTTAACACTTCTAATCAGCCGCGGCATTTTGCGTTGACTGTATTGGCATTGTTGGGAGTCATTTGTTTTTGTGCCTTTCCGCCGGACATTATCCATCGGATTATTTTAACCCATGATGACCACGGCCTCATTCGTGGTGCAATTCCAAGGGATGCCTGAGCGGTGGAAAGAGCATCTTCGAGCAATGCATCATGCAGAGGACGGATGACAAGAGGCCAGGTTAATACTGAGATGCCCCCCACCTCCATTTCTATCGTATGTCGCAGCAAGAAAGACCGCTGTGTACGTTTGACAATATCGAATTCATGAAACCCCTTGAATCCTTTCGGCCTTATGAAACGAAACTTGATCGACTGACCGGGTTTGTATGCCTCAACGACATACCCAATCGGGCCGTGTCCGCCCTGAGCGCCAACACTGAGCGGACGATCGAATTTCATTCGATGCCAGCATTGCTTTGGCCACAGGAGGTCATCTTCTGAAGAAAGAGAATCAATGAGCTTC
>CAZAST010000173.1:0-5474 GCA_964487805.1 uncultured Syntrophaceae bacterium | reverse complement strand
CAGAGGGGCTGTGTCAGACCCGGGCCTGGTGGTCTATGTAGACAAGACCCAGGGCGCGGCACTTGGCGCTCATGGCCCAGCACTCCTCGTTGTCCACATTGGAGCTGCCGTAGTGGCCGATCGCCTCGCAGCGGTTCACCAGCTCGCCCTTGTCATTCCTCTCGACAAAATGCTTGTCGCGCGTGTCCTTGACCAGGCGGGCAATCCGGGAAATCGCAAAGTCCCAGTCCTTTTCTTCCCACTCCGTCCCGTACGGCTTGCGATACAGCACCTTGGTAAGGCGGTGCTTGTTTGCCTCGGTCAGATCGAAGAACCCGGCCCCCTTGGCGCACAGCGATCCTTCATTGATGGGATGGTCCGCGTCGCCCTCGATATTGAATATCTTGCCGGTTACCTTGTCGACACTGCAGATGAGGCCGCACCCGACCGAGCAGTAACAGCAGACCGTCGTGACCTGCTTGGCCGCCCTGAGCCGGTTCATCTTGTTGAGCTGGCTCGCGTACGCCTTCGTCGGTTTCAGGTTGATACCCAGAGAGGATAAGGCGATACCCGATCCGACCGCGCCGGAGATAGTTAAAAACCCTCGTCTCGTAACATCCATAAAAGCCTCCTTTTTTACTTATATGTCATTTATGACATATGCAGGTTTCCGCCCGTTTGTCAATATGTTAGTAATAACATATACGTTCCAGTCTTTATCTACGGTAACCTTACGAGAGAGATATGGAAGGGCTTCGAAAATCATTCCACTCGTTGAAAGCCGCAGGAATAAAACCCTTTTCCTGCATGATCACATCGAGATGGGAAAGCCCCATGGAGACGACATCGAAATCATAATCGGCAAGATCGCTGACGCGGTTCAGGGTGACGATATACCGCTTGCATTGTTCGCAGGCGAACGCCGTTTCCCGCTCTTTTCCCTCGACAAAGAAATAGGGCGTTCCCTCTTCTTTACCTTCGTGTCCGCAGTACGGACACAGGACGCGGTCGAAACGCCATTCGTGACGGCACCGGGAACAGTGGAGACGGCGCTGGAAGGTCTTATCCTTGATAACGGCCATATCGGGAAAGGCGCCGCAGATCGGACAGTACCCTTTGTCCCAGGATGTATCTCCGAGATTACCGGCGACCTCTTTCGCCTTCATTTCCAGGACCGGCCTGAGGATGTTGATCAGCACCAGGTGCAGGACCTCCGGCCTGACATCCAGCGTCGCCGACCATTTCGGGACAAGTCCGTCGTCGAGCTCGGGAAAGGGAGTGAAGTATTCTTTCAGTTGTATGCCTGCATTCTTGACCCCCGCTTCGATCTTCCGCAGTTCCTCCGCAAGGTCCGGGAAACCGATCGCAATCGACGGGATCACCGCCGACGCGATTTTTTCCCACGGCTCGTCGGGACGAATCAGCGGCGTCTGTCTGCAGACAGGCACCCCCCCCTGCAACCGGGCTGCGTCGATCTGCGACACGTCCACGCTCATGCAGGTTCCCTCCCCGACAAGGCGGTTCCGTTCCAGCAGGATTGCCTTGAAGGCGAGAAGGATGTTCCGGCTGTGCGGGTTCGTTTCGTTCATTTCCCCTATCTGTTGTTCCAGCCTCGACAAACCTTCGGTCTTTTTCTTCATTCGTAACCTCTCGATGGGTACGGTGTTACCAGATGTCACGCGTTCTATCCGGGGCAAGTCCACACGCAGGAAACAGACTATGTCATTAGTGACATAACAACGGTGAAACCTGATACACTGAATTCGGGCAGGAAGTCAATCCTTAATCGCCATCATCCTGCGGGGAGGCTGAAAATTGTGTTCCGGCATGCCGCGCACCTATGTGAGCCCGCGGTCCACTCACCGGGGCATCGGGTTCAATCCGACGGGAGGGAATGCACCGTGTGCGATTGTTCCGGAACGGCCGGACCGGAGAACAATACCCTCTTTTCGCGATTATGCTAAAATTAACATGTTCTGCTTGACTTTGCGTGACATTTATATGTTATAAATAACATGTTCTGCTTGACATTCGGGTTCCCTTCGCCTATAAGCCCTTTCGTGTCATAAATGACATATGTTTCGCAGGTGGTTGCGCCGCTTCAACCATCCGACACATACTACCGGAGAAGGAGCCTTATCATGCGCCGATACTGTACAATGATTGTCATTGCTCTCGTCATTCTGGGATCTTCTTTTTCAGCCGCCGCCGGTGAAAAGCTGCTGGTTGCCGTCGCCGCGAACTTCATCCTGCCGTCGGGGGAACTGACGCAGATGTTTCAGGAACGGACGGGGATATCCGTCGAAGCGACGTACACGTCGACGGGGAAATTATACGGTCAGATCGTCCAGGGAGCGCCCTACGACCTCTTTTTTTCAGCCGATGAAAAAAGGCCGGCCCTCCTTGAGAAGCAGAATCTTTGCGACACCCCGTTCGTGTATGCGAGGGGACAGGTGGTAGTCTGGACGGCGAATCAGGATCTATGCGGCGCGAGTGACTGGCGGGACGTCGTGAAGAATCCGAAGGTCCTGAAGATCGCCATCGCCAATACCGAAAGCGCTCCCTACGGCACCGCGGCGATGATCGCCCTCCAGAAAGCCGGGTTATGGGATACGTTGAAGGGGAAATATGTTTTCCCCCAGACGGTGGCGCAGGCCTTTCAATATGCCGAGACGAAGAGCGCCGATGCGGGGTTCTGCGCCTATTCGTCCGCCCTCTCGGATAAGGGGAAAAGCGGGTGTTTTTATCCCGTCCCGGATGCTCCACCGGTCGTGCAGGCGGCCTGCATCCTCAAGCGTACGGAACACCGGTCAGCCGCCGAGCAGTTTGCCGCATTCGTGCAGTCACCTGAAGCCCGAAAAATTAAAGAGAAGTACGGATATCGATAGATGGATTTGACGCCGCTCTGGCTTTCGCTGAAACTCGCGTTCATGACGACCGTCGTGCTCGTTATCCTGGCGGCGCCGCTGACCTACCTTCTGGTATATGTCCGCTTCGCCGGCAAGACATTCTTCGAGGCCTTCCTGACCCTCCCCATGGTCCTCCCCCCGACGGTCCTCGGCTTTTACCTGCTTCTCGTCATGACGCCCCAGGGGAATATCGGCCGTTTCTGGCAGGCCGTCACCGGGTCCCCTTTAATCTTTACCTTCGCGGGGATCGTCGCGGCGTCGCTCGTCTACAGCCTGCCCTTCGCCATCCAGCCCATCAAGGCGGCCTTTGAGAAGATCGATCGACGCCTCCTGGAAAGTTCGTATGTCCTGGGCCTTTCGCCCCTCTCAACCTTTTTCAGGGTGATCATCCCCAACGCCCTCAACGGACTGGCGGCATCGGCGATCCTGGTCTTTATCCACACCCTCGGCGAGTTCGGGGTGATCCTCATGGTCGGAGGGAGCATCCCCGGCGAAACGAAGGTCGCGTCCATTGCGATCTATGAGGCAGTCGAGGCGCTCCGCTATCGGGATGCCGCCGTGATGTGCCTGATACTGGTGCCGATCAGCTACCTCTTTCTCCTCCTCATCAACCGCCTGACCCGGAGACAGATCTATGGAACTTAACGTCTCGATAAAGAAGAAACTGCCCCATTTTGATCTCGACGTCTCTTTTTCCTGCCGCAGGAGCCGTCTCCTCGCCCTGGTGGGACCGTCGGGGGCCGGGAAAACAACAATCATCAGGATACTGGCGGGACTCGACCGGCCCGACGAAGGACGGATTACCTATGACGGTGAAACCTGGGTGGATACGGATAAAAAGATATTTCTCCCGCCCCAGGAGCGGCACCTGGGGTATGTCTTTCAGGAGTACACCCTGTTCCCGCATCTGACGGTTGCCGGAAATGTGGCCTTTGCCGCCGCCGATAAAAGGGATGTCGATTCCCTGCTCAAGCGTTTCAATATCCGGCATCTGCGGGATCGGACGCCCGATATGATATCGGGGGGCGAGCGTCAGCGCTGCGCCATCTGTCAGGCCATGGCCCGGCATCCCCATCTTCTCCTCCTGGACGAGCCTTTTTCCGCCCTTGACGCGGTGACCCGGCAGAATCTCCGCGCGGAGCTGCGAACACTGAAACAGGATCTGTCGATCCCCGTGATCCATGTCACCCACGATATCTCCGAAGCTCTCTATCTGGCGGACGACGTGCTCCCCATGGTGGGGGGGAGAATCGTGAGAAAATGGATGGTTCAGTTCATGCTGAAGGGCCGACCTTCCGCGCAGCAAGGGATTGCTGAAGATATGGATGGTTATGATCATGATTCCCGCGGCGGGGAAGACCTCTCCGTCCTGTATGACTCTCTGAAGGCGGTGCAGTAGTGAATATCGGCCCCTATTCCTTTGACGAATATATCCACCTGGTAAAATCCTTTCACGGCCACGTCGCCCCCGGCATGATCATCGGCGGGATCATGGTCGACATGGCGCTCGACAATACGCCGGCGGGAGAATTCTTCGACGCGCTGTGCGAAACGGAAAGCTGCCTCCCCGATGCGGTTCAGCTCCTGACTCCCTGCACGGTGGGAAACGGATGGCTCCGGATCGTCAATGTGGGGCGGTACGCTGTCACGCTCTACGAAAAGTATAACGGCGAAGGCATCCGGGTCTATCTCGATTCGTCGAAGCTTGACGCGTGGCCGGGGATCAGGGAGTGGTTCTTCAAGCTCAAGCCGAAAAAAGAGCAGGATTCGCAAGCCCTCTTCCAGCAAATCCGCGATGCGGAAACGAACCTGTACAGCCTGCAGAAGGTCCGAGTCCAGCCGCGGTTCCTGGAAAAGCGGTCGAAGGGAAGTATCGCCGTCTGTCCCCTCTGCGGAGAAGCCTATCCGGCAAAGGACGGCGAGGTCTGCCGGGCCTGCGGCGACCGGACACTGTACACGGACGTCGCCGCTCCCTACCCCGCTTCCGCAGCGAAGAAACCGCCGTTGCGGGCTGTATCGGTGGAAGATGCCGTCGGGCGTTCCCTGCTCCACGACATGACCCGCGTCGTTCCGCACAGCGAGAAGGGCCCCGCATTCAAGAGCAGCCATGTGGTGGAAGGGGAGGATATCGACCTGCTTCTGACGATGGGGAAGAAGAGGGTCTACGTCGCAGGGAACGACGAACCGGGCAATGAATGGGTCCACGAAAACGAGGCGGCGGTGGCCATAGCCCGGGTAATGGCCGGGGACGGAGTGGTCTTCACGGATGCCCCCAGCGAGGGAAAGGTGACGTTCACCGCCGGGCATGACGGGCTTCTCGTTGTCGATGAAGAGCGGCTCATGCATTTCAATCGCGTCCCCGATGTAATGTGCGCGAGCAGGCAGACCTATTCGACAGTTTCCACAGGCGACAAGATCGGCGGAACGCGGGCCGTCCCGCTCTATATTACCCGGGACACCCTCGACAGAGCCCTGGCCGTGCTCGGCGAGAGACCGCTCTTCTCCGTCCTGCCCCTGCGGAAGCCCCGGGTCGGTATCCTGGTGACCGGAACGGAGGTATATGAGGGGCTGGTGAAAGACGGGTTC
>CAZAST010000172.1:0-5484 GCA_964487805.1 uncultured Syntrophaceae bacterium | reverse complement strand
GCCCGGCATCCCCTTTTCGACTGCAAAAACGGAAAGATGTCTGTGCCGGATCTTGTCTTCGGGTTTCTCGCTTGTTCTGGCATAGGTCATATAGAGGTCGGCAATTTGCGTATTCATCATGAACCGTTTAATACCGTTGAGCACATAGTAATCTCCCTCTCGAACCGCTTGCATCTCTACAGAGGCAGCATCGGAACCGGCGAAAGGTTCCGTAATAGCAACACTGGTATGCAGGCCACCCGAAGCGATGGGCGGCAGCCACTTCCGTTTCTGTTCTTCAGTACCGTTATTTCTGATCAGAAGGGCGCCGCCGCTGCACATCGTGTTGATAAAGTTGTTTGATATTGAACCCATACGCCCCAGCTCTTCACAGAGAATGCAGGCGCCCGTCACGCCCCAATCTTCAAGGTGCCCGCCATACTGCTTCGGGATGATGGCACCGTACCAACCTTTCTTTGCGATTTCTTTGGCAATCCTCCAAGGAAAGCGCCTGTTCCAGGCATATTCCTGAGCCCGGGGCATACACTCCTTAATGAATTGACAGGCTTCATTAGCCAATTTTCTCTGAGCATCATTCCACCAAGAATAATGTTCCATAATGGTTTCCTCTGATTCCTATTAGTTGTTCAGATGTTTCAGTTGAAATTGAAAGATATTTCAAGTTTCCTCACATTGATACCTACCTTGAACGTATCGTTGAAGGATATATCAAAAAATTTGTTTCGAAAGAAATTCAGATCACACGAATATTCTCAGTCTGACATACGCACGGCAACATCAATCTTTAAAGAATCTGCATCAATGCACGGAACGTAAAGATCAGCAGTGATCCGACCCGAAAGGAACCAACCGTCACATTATACTATCGCAACAGGTAATGATCTTCGGGAGCAGGTAAACGCACGGAAATATGGGTGTGAATAACGTATAAACAGTAATGGAATTATCCGCATTCTCAGTTTGGTCTTCATACCTGCACATATGTATGAATGTGTGACTGGCTCCTCTCGATAAAAAAGGTCTTTACAAACTAGCCACAACAAAAACGTATACAGCGTGCTTCCCTACTGGATCATCCGGTTTGGAAGCCAGGTTGCAAGTCCGGGGAATACAATGCACAGGATCAACGCGATCACCATGATAGCGACAAACGGCAGACACCCTTTGTACAGATCCAGCATGCTTACATCTTCGTGCCCGATCCCCTTGAAATAAAACATGCTCAAACCAAAGGGCGGCGTGAGAAAACCGAGAAGGAGGTTCACCGTCACCACTAGTCCGAACCAGAGGGGATCAAATTCAAGTGCACGAATTATCGGCATAAAAATGGGCATGGTGATAATGACAATAGGTGTCGAATCCATAAACATTCCCAGCACAAATATGATGATCATCATGATCGTAAAAATAATCCAGCGATTCAGCTCCGCTCCGACGATCAGATCGGCGATGAAATTACTCACACCGGTGATGGCAAGCAACGACGAAAAGGCGGTACCGCCGATGATAATCCAGAAGATCATCGCTGTAATACGTATCGATGATGACATGGCCGTCTTGAGATTCGCTACCGTGAGATTCCGATAGAAGGCGGCGCAACAAAGTGCACCGAATGCCCCAATGCCACCGGCCTCGCTCGGCGTCGATATCCCCGCATAGATAAATCCGAGAACGATGATAATAAGTAAAATCGGAAGGATAGCGCCTCTGAGGGAGATAAATTTTTCACTCCAACTCACCCGTTCATCAGGGGGGATGGCCGGTCCCCTTTCAGGACGCAAGTAGCACAAAATCAGAATGTAGAGGATAAACAAGCCGGCGGTAAGCAATCCGGGAAAGACACCGGCGATAAAAAGCTTACCGATGGAGAGGTCCGCAAAGGCGGCAACCAGAATCATGGTGATGCTCGGCGGGATAAGCGGTCCAAGGGACCCTCCTGAACAGATACTTCCCAGGTTGAGATATTTGGAATATCCACGTTTTTTCATTTCGGGATAGGCAATCATCCCCATCGTGACTGTTGCCGTCGATCCCGAACCCGTCGTGGCCGCAAGCAACGTGGAAACAGCCACAGTCGCCGCCGCGAGACCGCCCCGTACTCCGGCGAACCACTTCCAGAAGGTATCGTAGAGCGCAGTACCGAGCCCCGACACCTGCAACACCCCTGCCATGAAGATAAACATGGGGAGGGCGATGAAGAAGTCTTTCGTAGTCGTAGTGATGATTGTCGACGGAAGAATGGTCAGCGCCGCCGGGCTTGACCACATAAGAATACCCGCAATGGAAACAAACATCAGACTTAAAGCTACAGGGAACCCTGTTACCAGGATACCCAGAAGTATTACCACTATGGTAAGTGTTATCATTCCAAGGCTCACTTTTCACCTCCCGACCTGCCCAGCACAAAAAGGAGATCTTCGATAAACTTTGCAATCCCCTGTAAGAGAAAGAGTAGCACACCAAAAAATATGAGGATCTTCAGGGGATAAATGGGGAGTCCCATGGAAGTGGTTTGCGCTTCCCTTGTCAGCACAGCATTCCAGGTATCGATGGTCACGCCCCAGAGAAGCGGACCGAGACAGGCGACGAAAAAGAAAAAGAGAATCATTTTTATTATTCTCTGTGTTTTCTCCGAAAAACGTGACACGACGATGTCCATACCGATATGGCCATCATAGAGCATACAGTATCCTGCACCGAGCACAACCAGGGCACTCATTAACTGAACAGTGATATCGATGTAATACCAGGGATGATGTAAAACACGTCTTTGAAAGACATCGATTGCCACGAGCAGCGTAAAGGGGATAAAGAGCCACATGGCCGTTTCTCCCGCCCATCTATTCATGGCATTAATAACGGAAACAATTCTTTTCAACATGGCCACGCTCCTTGCAGGTCGATTGACAGAGTTGAAGGAACCGCAACCACCGCGGTCTGAATACAGCGGCGGTTGCGGTAGGTTGCGACATTACGGATTATATATCGCCGTGGTATCGACCGATGGTCTTGAGATGTTTCAGGACAATCTTCAGCATTTCAGCACACTCAGGACTCTTGCTCGCATAAAAGGGCCATACTTTTTCTTCACACAGCTTTTGTACTGCGGCTTCGTCTTCCGTAGACCAGGTATAGGGAACCAGGCCATAGTCCTTGGCGGCCTCAGCAATGACATACCGATGCTGCAACTGGGCCAGTGCGCTGGTAGTGTCAAAGTAGTGCCGGCTTTCACGCATAATTGCTTCCTGAATATCTTTCGGCAGTTTATTGAAGGCATCCTTGTTCATAAGTATGGCTTTCACCGGTATCGAGAAGTTCGGATCAACCACCATACCCTTGGCCACCTCTTTCAGCTTCGCCTGTTCGAGGCCGACAGCCCCGGTTGTGCAACCGTCGATGGTTCCGAGTTTCATCGCCATATACTGATCCGCAAAGGCGATTGTCATGGGATTACCACCCAGGGCATCAATGAATTTGCCGAAGGGCCCCCAGACTCTGATATTCTTCCCTTTAACATCTTTGTAGCTCGGGCAGGGGAAGGTGGTTATCAGCCCTTCAACTTCCTGGGTTGTAATGGGGATATGAATGATATTGTACTTGTCGTAAATTTTCTGCATTCTCTCGTAGAGACCAAAGTTGTAGTAACAATCCATTGCTTCATAAGACGTCTTCCAGGTGAAGGGGAGACCGGATGCAATATATGCTTCGGGGATCTTGCCTGCGTACCAACCGGGCATAACCTGACAGCATTGCACAACGCCAGCCCCAATATTGGTCAGCGCTTCGGCGTTGGGGTATGCCGAATTGGGGGGAATAACCTCGATTTGGAGACGGCCTTGCGTAATCTTTCCGATATATTTGGCCCATCCGTAATCATCCTGATTATTCAGAATGTATCCTTTCCAGTGTCCGATCGAGGGTACCTCCGGCATGATAGCCTGCATCCTCCATTTTATGATCTTCTGATCGCTTGAACTTGCAGCACCAGCACCCCCAATAGGTCCGATCAACAGACAAAAAATGCCCACCACAACCATGGTAATTACAGTAATCTTCCGTTTCATTCGTGCGCACCTCTCTTACGCTTGGCTTTCGTTTTTCATAAGTTAGTTAGCTACTACCAGTTACGTCGACTCCGTAGCGGAAAATTTCCCGGCAACAGTTTCGGGAAAGACTGCCATCCTCCTCTCTGGAGGGAGTATTACTGATTAATTGCGAAAACACAATATGGGATCGCCATAAGTGATATATGAGTATAACTCTTGCGTATGCTTCCATCGAATACGGCAAGATTGATCTTTAAATCATGTGTCGGTTCAGGCTCAGGATGTTCGTATCTTCGAGTAGCACTTACGCATCAAACGGATAGGCTTCGTTATTGGGAGCTTGAAATGAAAAGGGAGGCGGTCTTCCAACCCGCCTCCCTTTTGTATGACATTGTCTACTGGATTACAGCTTCTCCACCGTTACAGCGCAGGCCTTGTACTCGGCGGTCAGTGTAGCAGGATCAAACACCGGATTGGTGAGCCAGTTCGCGCAGGCATCCCGGAAGTGGAACGCCATCCAGACCATACCGGGCGGAATCTGCTCCGTCACCTTGGCCTTGACCTTCACGTCGCCCCGTCTCGACCTGACCCGGATCATCTCGTCGTGGGCGATGCCGAGCCGGTGGGCATCGGCAGGGGAGATATCCGCCGTCTCTTCGGGGAGGAGGAAATCCATGCCGGAACGGCCGGTCTGGGTCCGGGTGTGGTACTGATACAGCCTCCGTCCGGTGCTGAGGACGAAGGGATACTCCTCGTCGGGGACCTCCGCCGGGGGCGTCCAGTCGACCGGGTTGAACTGACCCAGCCCGCAGGTGAACTTGCCTTCCCGGTGGAGGAAGCAGGTGCCTGGATGCTCTTCGTCGGGGCAGGGCCACTGCAGACCGTCGTTTTCTATCCGTCTGTATTTGATGCCGCAGAGGGCAGGCGCCAGGACGGAAACCTCGTTGTCCCAGATCTCCTGGGAGCTTTCGGAAGCCCATTCGTGCCCCATACGCTTTGCGATCTCCCTGAAGATCCACCAGTTGGGTTTCGCGATTCCCGGGGGCTCGCTGATCTTGCGCACGCGGCTGACCCGGCGCTCGCTGTTCGTGAAGGTCCCGTCGTCCTCGCACCAGGCGGCCGCGGGGAGGATCACGTCGGCAAACCTCGTCGTCTCCGTGGGGAAGATATCCTGGCAGACGATGAATTCGGCGGATTCAAGCTCGTGCTCGACCTTGGCGATATCCGGCTCGCTGTTCGCCAGGTTCTCACCGAAGATATAGAAGGCCTTGACCTTCCTGTCCACCAGACCCTCCATCATCTGGGGGATCATGAGACCGTTCTTGTCGGGAAGGTTCTTCACGCCCCACGCCTTTTCGAACTTGGCGCGCGCGTCGGGGTTAGTGACCTGTTGGTAGCCGGGAAAGACATTGGGGAGGGCCCCCATGTCGCAGGCCCC
>CAZAST010000171.1:0-5512 GCA_964487805.1 uncultured Syntrophaceae bacterium | reverse complement strand
CGTTGCCATTAACATGCCGGACGACGTTTTTTCGACCGGTCATAGTTAAATGGCGGGTTATGTGATTTTGCAGTTTGCATAGTTTTCGACTGTCACGCTTTTACATACCATTTTTATAACAGAATTGGTCGATGAAAGTGTTAAAGAAAAATAAAAAAGATCACTTGGTAAAGCAACATGTTTCCATGATTCTACCAAACGGTTAATAGCTGGGCTTTCAGTAGTCGCATCAGCTTGATAAACCATTTCCCCATCTGAAATAGCTTTAACGCCACCATAAAATTGAGTTTCTATGTAATAACAATTGTTGAAGGTGAATACACATTTTAGTGATTCTGACCCATCATCATTGGTGATTAGAACAATTATAAGCATGACCTGATCAGCAGAGTTAGTTCTGATGATCCGAAATTCATATAAAACACTGTCATGCCAATACTGCTCATTAAGAAAAGTTACAGCTTCTTTGTTTTCATATAGCTTCATGATTTACTCACATAACGCCCACAATAAGGGGCTAGCGGGTTAATGGCACCGATGGCCGTTAAAGAATGAAGACCATTGATATTGCTGGATTTCAATCGGCAAGAAAAACCAGCTAGTCGCGCTTAATTGTGATGTTAGCCCAATATTTGAAATATTGAACTCAGTCAATTAATATATCACTTAGCTTTAATCTTTTCCTTGGTTCTGGAGATTCAGCCGGATATCCCATAGGTAGTAATGCAATAATATAAATATTGTCATCCCATCCGAATATTTTTTTAATTTTCTGTTCATCAAGTAGCCGAATCCAGCAAGTTCCAAGTTCGAAATCCATGGCTCTTAATACTATATGCTCTATTGCAACAGCAACATTAGCCGCAATTCGTGGTCCAAGTTCATTGATGCTTACTGTTTCCATGGCCTTTACTCTATCTCCAATAATCGAGACTATCTTGTCTTCAACTGCACCAATTTTTCCAAGATCTTGTGCGCCAGAAACAGTTCCATCAAGATAACCTTTAATGTCAGCACAACAAACAATCACAACAGGGGCTGTTGCTATAAATGACTGATTAAAGGCTGATTGAGCTAATTGAATTTTAACATCTTCCTCAGTGACAATTTTAAAGCGCCAAGGTTGTGCATTGCACCCTGATGGTGCTAGCCGAGCAGAATCCATTATAGCTTCTATATGTTCATAAGGGATGGAATCCGGTTTAAACTTTCGTATACTTCGCCTTTTTTCAATCGCTTCTTTTGTCATCATCATTTTTATATTTCCAATTCTTAAAGGGTTAACGTTTGCGATAAGGAGTTGGCGGGTTAATGGTGCCTATGGTCGTTAAAGTTTGAAGACCATTGATGCTGCTGGATTTCAATCGGCAAGAAAAACCAGCCAATCACCTTGATTGCAGGGTTATACTTTTTTTATTAATTTCAATTTAACAAGAATGACTAAAATAAAAGGCCAAAACATAGTATTTATAATGTCGTGAAAACTTGCCAACCAACGACAGTGCCCTAGAGAATGAAAGTCATCCCAGAGATCAAATGTTTCCATAGCAACTGCTATTATTATAACAGGAATCAAGCTTTTTAAAGAACCCAAAGACTTTTTAAAAAGCACAACATAGATGAAAAAAACAATAAGGCCAATATAAATGTGTACAGCGTCCTTTGACAAATGTACCAATGATAAAAAATGCAATTTAATATTTTGATAAATGGTTGTGTTCATAAATGACTATGATTAATATCCGCAAAGTATAACGGTTCGGCTCAGGGGCAGCGTGGTTTTTACGCTGTCACCTGCAGCCGGTGGTTGGGTGTTTTATATATCTATTTGCTCTGAGGATATTCATCCTCCTCAACTTTTGCAACGATAGGATTCTTAAGAATTTCAAATTGTTTTTGAAGTCTCCGCACTTCTTTTTCGTTTTCTTCAGTCCAATTGGGGGAAACAAAAAGACAGAAATCATATGAACATGTTGGCGTGATTTTCTTTTCAGTCGCAATACCCAAAACTTTTTGATTCTGTTTAAACTTTCCTCTAGCCACATAACAAACCACTTTTAGCATAGATATGCGATTTTCTCTTGGGATATCTAAATCACAAAATATGAAACAGTACGTAGTACCCTGTGCAGGAATTATCCTTCGATAAGAATCGTGCATATCATCCTCAGTGCCAATAATCCAAGCATCAAGAAAGCACTTCCCCAAAAAACGTCTTTCGAATCGTGTTGGCCGTGCAAGCTCTCGAGCTACTAATTCATATTTTTCTGATCCTTCATGAGCCCGATTAATTATATCGTCCCAACCATAACTAAATTTATCTTCTTCTTTTTTTGCACTATAGGATGGACTATTTATGAAGCCAGTCCATGATCCTTCTTCTAAGAATAAATGAGTAGCCGTTTTAAGTCTCCTGAAATTACGTTCATTCATTAAGTAAAAAGCTAATAACTCTTCTTCCCCACCCATAATCGTAATAGATTTGTCATCTGAAAGAAATGTCTCTTTTTTTCTAAGGTAGGTTATGAAATCCGAGATTGTATCTAGCTCCTTCAAAATTATCTGAGTGAAATCTTTGTCGAAGACGTGCACTGTGTATTTTTTCAGAGATTCAACAAAAGGAAAAGAATCCTCGCCTTCTCCAAAAAGAACAGAGATAAGGAAAACTTCTTTGATTTGTGTCGGATCAAAAGTTTCGATTGACCTTCTTGAATTTTTCAGTTCAATAGGAGTTTTTAAATCAAAGAGTTGTCTTCTTGCTCCGGATAGTTGCCGAAGATTCTTTTTAACTTCTGACTTTTTGTATCTTCCTCTTTCCCCTAGCTTAAGATCCTTGATCTGCCATATGATTGCAGTTTCATCAAATATTACCAATAAATCGCAAAGTTCCTTGCCATTGGGTAAGACTGGGTTTGGAAAACACCAGTCTATTAAGAAACTTTTCTGGGATAGTTCATGGACTGATTTTTCTGCATTTTTCCCTTTAAGATTAAAATAATGTTTGAAAAGATTTTTACTCTGACTTTCCATATCAATTGTGTCCACCCAACGGCGAGGATAAGCGGAGAACCGGGTTAAAAAAATAGAAGTGGCGAACCACGGTGCAGCTTATCCTACATTAATTTGTTTACCACCATAGTCCAGGTTGTCCGACTTGATCCTCTTGTTGGACGACACGCTGGCACTATGGATTTTTCTGAAACCTTACTTTCGTGAACCAACCTTTAAATATTTTACTTCTGAACAATGGTTATGAAGCTGTTTGAGACCATGAACCATAAATGCTTATTAAAAGTGTCCATAAAAAAGACTCTATTATCTACTGAAAGGCATACTACGCCATTAAAGCTACAGTATTATTTTAAATTTATCAAGCAGCCATCTTTAAAGGAGGTGGCTTGGCATATCTTATTACCTTTTCTGTTACAAGCATTAATCCGCATACCGGGCATAATATATTTTCCTATTCAGGAAACATGCTTTGTAACAATTCCTGTGCATGTGGAAGATCTGTAACAGGTTCATATGGTCCTTGCCCCAGTTGTGCACGCGCTGTGTTAAGCTTGTTAATGCAGTTGGGATGAAATAAACCATAGGAGCGAACCAAATGTGTTCCTTTTTCAGGAACATGGTCCAATATCCGGTGAATGAATGTCCCGGCATTAAGGTCAAAGCTCCGCTTCTCATGTTTCTCAGGATGGGCATATGCTATCTTTATATTCTCCCCATCATAAGACATGATACGCTTCTCAGAGATCGGGCCTCTTCTGATATATCTCCCAACATATTTAAATACGCCATTGGCATGTTCATATGACTCTTCCACCCTCACATGCCATTTCTTCCTGCCAAGTTTGTTTAATACATTAAGGCACTGCCGGATGCTTTTTTCAGGTGGGATAGTGATAACAAGGTTATTTGCCTTTTCTTTGTCACTTTCTTCTAATCTCCTGAAATGCTCCTTGATATAAGCAAGAAACTTGCCCCTGAACTTCGCTGCCAGTACCCGCCTTGGTATCAGAAAGTCATTACTTATGTCTTTCCATTTACCATCAGAGCCTAAACCTCCTCCGGTTACAACAAAGTGCAGGTGGCAGTGTTCCTGCATCTCATCTCCCCAGCTTTGGAACACCCCTATTACTCCCGGATAGACTCCAAGCCATCTGCTATCTCCAAGTAACTCCCTTAACGTGTGCCAGGCTGCCTGAAACATAATATCCGTAAACAGCTTGCGGTTATATCGCCATATAAAATGAATCTCATGGCTTATTGTAAATATGACGTGAAAGTACTTGCAGTTAAGTGCCTGTTTCTTGCGGCGCTGTAACCATATCTCGGTTTCAGTAGAGCCGCACTGGGGACAACTCCTGTGTTTACATGAGTTGTTAAGTATGATGCTGTAATGTCCCCTGGGGCACTTATCTACGTGATACCCCTGAGACCGTGTGCGGCAGGTAATTATATTCCAGGCCGCATTACTCTCCCGCTTACTCAACTTATGATGCCTGCGGTAAGCTTTAAAATGATCGTTAAATATCTTCTGTACTATCCCCGCCTTCATCAGGTCCAGGTCCTGGTTTGATATCTGCCTTTATATCCTTCAATAACTCGTTGGCTCTTTCCTCTCCAAACTCGGAAACCATCTTATCCCACAACTCAGTCTTGCGTATCTCTTTTCGAAAATTCTCCGCAAATAGGCTGCTGAACTCTTTTAAAAATCCTTGCCCCTTAACCTTGTGAGCCTTTAAACGTTTGCCCTTGCCCAAAAAATCTTACCCTTCTTCCTGATTTCTCGAAATCATTCGTCCAACGTGGCGATAAGGGGTTGGCGGGTTAATGGTGCCGATGGACAATAAAGTATGAAGACCATTGATATTACTGAATTTCAATCAGCAAGAATAACCAGCCAATCACCTTGATTGCTTGGTTATACAAAATTATTTGGGTAAATTATTAAGAAAGCCAATAGTGCTTATAGTTAATCCACACAACAAAATTACTATTTGAATCATTTTTAATTTTATTGAATGTAATTTGAAAAAATCATTTCTTATAATTCCCAAAGAAGTACCCATGCTCATAATCAATATTCCGTATACTGCATAATTTATGCACCCCTTGGTATAAGTATATATTATGAATAACAGAATCAATAAATTGATAAGAATAACAAATGGGACTTCACATCTTTTTAGGATGCTTCTCATATTTCTCATTCTCCTTGTATAACTGTGGCAATGAGGGGCTGGCGGATTAATGGCAACAACGGTCGTGAAAGTACTAAGATCATTGATACTGTTGGGTTTCAGCCAACAAATTAAACAGCCAGTCGCGCTCAATTGCCTTGTTAAAAGCCAATTTTTACTGCTATTTGGCGACTATTTGTATTTGTAACTTGTTATTATTACGAAATAATTTTGTTTTTCTTTTTCTATTTGGCGAATTTGGCAACACTGCCTTTTTCCCCAAATAGCAAAATTACGCCTTCTTTATTATTCCATTTCAGCTTTTA
>CAZAST010000170.1:0-5557 GCA_964487805.1 uncultured Syntrophaceae bacterium | reverse complement strand
CTGCTGCGAGGCCGTGACCATAGTTATCAACGGAGCAGATGGCGGCGTAGGAGATACCCAGTTCCGCCGCGACGGTTGCTTCGCTTGCCATGGTCATTCCCACGATATCGGCGAACTGTGACATGAGGCGTATTTCGGCCTTTGTTTCCAGCCTCGGTCCCGAGGTCTGCCAGTACACGCCGGCCTCCCTGATCTCTATCCCGAGTTTTCCGGCTATCGCGATGAGCTTTCCCCTCATTTCCCCGCTCAGGGAGGGCGTTATGTGGACGGCCCTGTCGTCAAAGACAGTGGGTACGTTCCAAAGAGCGATATAATCGTCCGGTATAACGATCGTGCCCGGTGGCATGCTCTTCTTCAGCGATCCCGTGGAATTGATCCCGATCACCTCCTGAACATCCATCTCTCTCAGTGCCGCGAGGTTTGCCCGGTGGTTGATTTTGTGCGGAGGGATGCCCTGTTTCAGGTCAACGCCGTGCCGCGGAATGAAGGCGAGCGTCTCCGAGGTAAAGACGACAGCGTGTCCGAATTCGTTTTCCACGGGTACTTTCTTGAGACTTTTAAAGATACCCTCTTCATGCACCGGGATGGTGCCTGATATGATGCCGACCCGTTTCATGCGAGCCTCCTCGAGGTAATGGGGGGGGAACCGACGGCATATTTTCTACCAGATTCCCCGCCCTCTGTCAAAACGCTTCGGGTGCGGCGTTGAATTTGTGTTTGACATTACGAGAGCAAGCCACTACATTGTGCGCAACGAGCAGCGAGCGGGAGCGTGTCATGAAGGAAGATGGTTTGTTGGTGTATCTGAACGATAAAAGTTTCAGTGAGGTTGTTCAAGCCAGGGGATCCGTTCTGGTGGATTTCTGGGCTCCCTGGTGCGGGCCGTGCCTAGCCATGGAACCGGTGATCGAGGAACTCGCCCGGGAATATGAAGGCCGAGTGAAGATGACGAGGATCAATGTCGATGACAGCCCCGTCACCGCTGAAAAGTACGGTATCAAGGGGATACCAACGGTCCTGTTCTTCAAGGACGGGAAACTGGTGGACACGCTGACGGGGCTTATGCCCAAGGCCCGCTTGGCTGAGTCTTTGCAAAAGGTTTTATAGCCATGAAATGCTCACGAATCGCGCTTGCGGTTTTTGCCGTCTTTTTCCTTACGGGTTGCCTGCCGTGGTGGGACAAATCCCCGCGGCCAAACACACCCGAGGCACTCTACACACGGGGGCAGGAGGAATACAGGGACGGTCATTACAAAAAGGCGGTCGAGTTCTTTCGGAGGCTGGTGGAAGAGTATCCCCTCGGAGAGCTCGCCATACCTGCCGAACTGGGTGTGGCGGACTCGTATTTCAGCGACGGCGACTACGCAACGGCCGCGCTTCATTACAATGATTTCATGGAGTTTCATCCCACCAACGAGCATCTTCCCTATGTCATGTACCAGATAGGCCTGTGCCACTATAAGCAGATTATGGAGATTGACCGGGATCAGACGGAAACGCGCATGGCGGAACAGGCATTCCAGAGGCTCCTTGCCCGATTTCCCAGCAGCCAGTTCTCCGCTCTGGGTGAGGAAAAATTAAAGGAGTGCCGCAGGATGCTTGGCGAGCATGAATTTTACGTGGGGAAATTTTATTTCAATATCGGAGAATACCGGGCCGCCTTGGCGCGGTTTGAGATCGTTCAGAAACAGTATCCCCGCCTGGGTATGGATTACAAGACGAGCCACTTCATACGGGAAACGAAGAAACGCCTCGCCGAAAGCGAGGCGAAGAGAGAAACACAGACGAGCGATAAGGGTTGACCCCGGCCAGCCACTCCCTCCCCGTCTTCCGGTACGATCAGGCCCGCAACTTTTGCTCCTTACAACACCTTCCTTCCCCATAACCCCGTCATGATGTGAAAATGTCAGGTTTTTTATTCTTGACACGTAACCAACTCATTTTTTAAGATACTCCACCATTGCAGGAAAGTGATGCACCGTGAAAAGATTCAAAGTCTTGTTTCTTATAGTGCTTTTCAGTGTTCTGCTTGCATGCGGATCCGCTTTCGCGTCCCCCGTCAGTTATTTCGGGTATAATTTTTCGGCTGATCCCGTACTGGATGCAGAAAAAAGCGAGAGCAATACGGAGGACGATCTCTTGTGCTGGGCTGCGGCGGCGGCCAATGTCCTTGTCGCGACCGGGTGGGGAAGCGTCTACAGCGCCAGCGAAGACAGCATCTTCGGATATTATCAGGATCACTGGACCGATGCGGGGGGTCTCCCCGAGTTTGCCTGGGAGTGGTGGTTCAACGGAACCAATGCCATGCAGGGCGAATCCGGGTGGTCACAGGTGGACGTGGCCGGAGGCGCTTTTTACCCGGAAACGATCTTTCTGGATTATTACTCAAGAACCTGGGACGATGCCCTGGTCCTGTCGGCGATCGATCAGTATCTCCACGCGGGGGACGGGGTAGCCCTTGCACTCTATGGTCCCGGGGGGCACTCCATAACGGTCTGGGGATATGACTACGATGACGCGACCGGGGATTATCTGGGGATCTGGGTGACGGACTCCGACGACGACAAAACAGACCCAACCCCTGAAAACGAGCTGAAATATTATGATGTGCTCTACAGCGGCGATCAGTGGTTCCTGAAGAATTTCTACGGCAGTAACGATTGGTACATCGGTGAGGTCATGGCCCTCGGGTACATGCCGACCGCGGGACCTGTGCCCGAGCCGGCCACGGTGATCCTCTTTGGGTGCGGCATCCTCGCCCTCGCAGGAGCAGGGAGAAAGAGATTCAGAAAATCCGAAGCTTCCCCGGAATAACCGGAGACAGAACGCGGCAGGCGTCTGCCGCCAATAATATACCCTGCCCATCAGATTTGGTCTTGCCATTCCCTCAAAACATGGTATGAACCGGCAGGCCTGTCGGCCGGAAGCGCCTGTATTGAGAAGCCGCGACAATCAAGGAGCGATACCTTATGAGCCATCCCCATCTCGTCACATCCATGACGACCCCCGCGTTTTATCCCCACAGACCGGACGCGGTTGATCTGATCCAGACCCACATTTCCTTTATCTTTATCGCCGGCGATCTGGTGTATAAGGTCAAAAAGCCCGTCGATTTCGGCTTTCTTGATTTCACCACCCTCGAAAAAAGAAAATATTACTGTGAGCAGGAGGTCCTCCTGAACCGGCGGTTCGCCCCCGATGTGTACGTCGGTGTTTCAGAAATCACGGAAAACGGTGAAGGAATGCTCCTCCCGGACGGCGAGGGGTCCGTGATCGAGTATGCTGTCAAGATGAAGAGAATCCCGGAGGAGAAGATGCTCCACCGCCTCATGGAGGCGGGGCGGATCACGGGGGATGACGTGAAACGGGTGGGGCGATATCTTGCGCGGGCATACGGAAACATTCCGAGTGACGCGAAGGCGCGGCAGTTTGGCGCGCCCGATGCTATTGCCACCAACGTCATTGAGAACTTCGATCAGACAAGAAAGTACCGGGGGGGACCGGTGGGCGAACGTGCCTTCGATGCCCTTGAGGTGTGGAGCCGATCCTTCATGGATAGACATGAACCCCTCTTTGATGCGAGAAGAGCGGAAGGCCATATCAAGGACTGTCATGGCGATCTTCACCTCGAGCATATCTGTATCGAGGACGATGCGGTCTCCGTCTTTGACTGCATTGAATTCAACGAGCGGTTCCGCTTCGGGGATGTGGCGTCGGATGTGGCGTTTCTGTCAATGGATTTCGATTTCAACGGCAGGAGCGATCTCGGCGATGCGTTTGTCGACGCCTATGTGGACGAATCGGGAGACGCGTCGCTGCGCCGTGTCCTGAAGTTTTATAAGGTATACCGGGCCATGGTGAGGGCAAAGGTCACTTCCTTCATGCTGGACGACGAAGGCCTCGATGCCGCCGCTCGTGACGCGGCTTTCCGGAAGGCGAAACAATACTACGACCTCGCCTGCAGGTACGTGACTCATGAAGATTGATCTCCACATCCATTCGAAGGACGGCTCGGACGGGAACTGGACCTTGGAGGCGATATTCGCCGAGGCGTCACGGCGAAAGATCGATCTCATGTCCATCACCGATCACGACGCTATCCACTGTCAGGATAAGGCCATCGCCCTGGCCCAGCGGTACGGCATTTCCTATATCCCCGGTGTTGAACTTAATGTGACCTTTTCTCATCCGTCATACCGGGACGGGAAAGGAGTATCGCTCGATTTCCTAGGGTATGGCTATGACATCCATAATCAAGAACTGCTGGATAAGCTGAAATCGATGAGGTCCTACAGAGAGAAGCGGGCCCGCGAAATACTGGAGAACATCAACCGTGAGTTTCAGAAGGAGGGGCGAAGAAGTTTCACGGATCGGGATCTCGCTGAGATAGAGGCGAGCGTCGACGGTTCCTTCGGCCGTCCGCACATTGCCAACTATATGATTCAAAAAGGCATTGTGCGTGACAGGAAGGAGGCGTTCGAACGGTATCTGTGCCGGTGCGATGTGCCGAAGATGCCGCTGCTTCTGGAGGAAGCGTCCCGTCTGATACGGGATGCGGGAGGAAAACTGGTGATTGCCCACCCCAACGATCCCAACGGGACATCCCTTGCCGTCCTGACCGACTCGGTGGCAGAGCAGCTCTCCATTATCAGGGAAACCATGCTTCCCCATCTGGACGGGGTCGAATGCTGGCATTCACGGCACAGTCAGAGCACTATCGAGGCATATCGGTCCTTTGCCCGGGAGGAAGGACTGATAGTGACAGGAGGGTCCGACTGTCACCAGCAACCAGTGGTCCTCGGAACCATGAACATCCCCGATTATGTGGCAAAACAGTTTGAAGATATGACAGGATAGCTACCGGACAGAGAGGAGTCATTTCATGAGGGTGCCGTTCAAACAGTATGTGGAGGAGAATATCGGGAAAGACGCCGTTCTGATTGCGTGCGGACTTCCGGCAACGAACAAGACGGAAACCACTGAGGTCGTAGCACGTCTGAAGGGATACGAGATGCTCCGAACGGACCTGATACGCCGCGATGTCCTGAAGGGAGAGGATATCTTCGACGAGAAGGTGGCATCCAATATGGACAAGAGGACGCTCGTTTACGACACCATGTTCGCGCTGGCTGAAGAGATTTCGTCACATGGCACAGGAGTGGTCCTCGATGCCACATTCATCACCCAGGCCCTCAGACGGAGGGCCGCCGCCGTGGCCGCCAAGAACCGTAAGACCTTTATCATACAGCAGACTCAGTGCCCGCAGGAACATTCACTGTATAAGATATCCAAGAGGACAAAAGAAAAGTACGAGTCCAACGCCTTGACGGAACAGGCCTATCTGAACAACAAGGAAAAGTTCGAACCGGTTGATCTCGACGACCTCAAGAGTCGGCACCCCGATCTGCGCATTGTCCACCTTCTGGTTGACACGGCCTCGGATTCGGAGGACGGATGGTTCGTGATCGGAGAGGTTGAGCGGTAGCAGCCAGGTTATCCTCCTGAGACAGGGTTCTATTGCTGAAAATTGCAGCGTGGCAGTGAGGCTCCCACCGTC
>CAZAST010000169.1:0-5606 GCA_964487805.1 uncultured Syntrophaceae bacterium | reverse complement strand
GGGAATCGATCTTGGGGTAGAGTATGCTCTCATTTGAAGCGATGACGTAGGAGGTGCTGTTCCCCCCTCTGACCTCCGGCCCGTAGTTCTGAGACTGCACCACATTGTTCCCCTCAAGGACTGCCGCTTCGGCAAGTATGATGCTGACCGTCACCATACCCTGCCCCCCGGTCCCGATCAGGCGAACTTCCCATCGTTTAGCCACGGTCCGTATCTCCTTTCCTGACAAAATCGATCAATCGTATTCAGGAATATCGGCTCGATGGATCCTGCCGATAACGAATTTATCCTTCAATTCGTCGTCGGCCATCTTTTCGGCTTTCACCATTCTGACGGAATGATCCTTCTGCCAGAGGAGCATGTCGACAGGAGTTTCGAATTCGTTTCTCCGTCCGAAATTGACGGGACAGTGGGTGATGATCTCAATGACGGAAAATCCCTTGTGTTTGGCCCCCTCAACAATCAGATCAGTGAGCATCTTCGCGTGGTAGCTGGTTCCCCGGGCCACGTAGGAAGCTCCGGCTCCGACGCAGAGCTTGGCAATATCGAAGTGAGGGTCCATTGTCCCGTAAGGGGCCGTGGTGGCATAGGCATCTCGCGGAGTCGTGGGAGAGTATTGCCCCCCCGTCATGCCGTAAATGTGATTGTTGAAGATGATGGCGGTCATATCGATATTTCGCCGGCACGCATGGATGAGATGGTTGCCGCCGATGGCGGTGGCATCCCCGTCTCCCATAAAAACGAAGACCTTAAGCCCTGGTTTCGCCATCTTGAGGCCTGTGGCGAAGGCCAGGGCGCGTCCGTGGGTGGTATGGAGGGTGTTGAAATCCATGTAGCCGGTTATCCGCCCCGAACAACCGATGCCTGACACCGCAGCCACACCGTCCTGATCGTACCCCAGTCTGTCGATGGCGCGGATGAAGGAACCCATGATTATTCCATTCCCGCATCCGGGGCACCAGATGTGGGGGAGTTTGTCCATGCGCAAATATTTTCTATGGATGGCGTCCATGTTACAGTAACTCCTCGATGAGATCGCTGATTTCATGCGGCGTGATCAGCCCCCCGTCAATCCTGTTCAACGGATGGATGGGCACCATGCCGGCTACCGCTCGTTCCACCTCGCGAACCATTTGTCCCAGATTCATCTCGGGAACGATGACAGCCCGTTTCCCCGCTGCCGCCTCGCGGATCTCCTTGTCCGGGAAGGGCCAGAGAGTGACCGGCCTGAGGAGTCCAACACGTTTGCCAGCTCTTTTCATGCTCCTGACCACCTCCTCCGCAGAACGGGCGACACTCCCGAAGGCGACGATCAGCACGTCGGCGTTGTCGACATCGACGTACTTGACCCTGACAATTTTGTCCCGATAGTAGTCAAGCTTGCCGTTCATTCGCCTCATTACCCGATCGATCGTCCCGGGATCACTGGTTGGAAACCCTGTTTTGTCGTGAATGAGCCCGGTGATGTGATACCGGTATCCGTCTCCGAAACCGGCAAAGGGTGGAATCATATCATCCGTATCTTCGTAGGGGAGATAGGGAGCGCCGGGGACCGGCCCTTTGCGATCAATCACCGTAACGATGTCTTCTTCCTTGAATTCCACCCGTTCCCGGAGGTGGCTGAGAATCTCATCCAGGAGAATGATAACGGGGATGCGGTATCTCTCGGATAGATTGACGGCGCGTCCCGTCTCGCGGTAAGCCTCCCGCGCTGTGTATGGAGCTATCACGATAATTGGGTGATCGCCGTGGGTCCCCCAGCGGGTCTGCATGAAATCACCCTGTGAGGAGGTGGTTGGGAGACCGGTGCTCGGGCCGTACCGCATCACGTTTATGATGACGCAGGGTATCTCCGCTTCCGCGGCAAATCCGATGTTTTCCTGCTTCAGCGAGAAACCCGGCCCACTGGTGGCCGTAATTGCCTTTACTCCAGCACAGGACGCGCCGATCACCGCTCCCATGCTTGCTATCTCGTCCTCCATCTGCATGAACTTTCCCCCCAGTTTGGGGAGTTCCCTGGCAAAGAGGTTTGCAATCTCCGACGACGGCGTGATCGGATATCCCGCAAAAAAACGGACCCCGGCCGCCAGCGCTCCGAACACGCAGGCATCACTTCCTGCCAGCAGTTTCGCATCATTCATGGACAATCTCCTCAACCCTGACACAATAGTCCGGGCACAAAAGCTCGCACTGTCTGCATCCGGTGCATTTCTCCGGGCAGGTCACAACCGCCTTGTCGTCGTGGTCTCTCGAAAAAACAGAGACGGGACAGAAAGCGACACAGATACCGCATGCCTTGCAGAGTTTTCTGTCTACGGTTATGTCAAAATTTTTTTTGGTCATATCATCCTTTCTTTCACATCAGATGACTACACATGTCTGTCGGTCGCCACGCCGGCAGATTAATATCCTGTGAAGTGGAAATGAATCGCCCGCATGATTTTTGGTTGCTGTTCGGATTTCAGGCCTCCGGGATGTCCTGGCTGGTGAACTGCCGAGTGTGGGCTGGTTTATAATCCCACGGATTTGTTTCTCTTGTATCAGCACTCTCAGCCAGGACCGCAGAGAACGGCGAAGGAATATGTGCAAGAATTCATTATTCTGTGCGGCTCAATGCTTCTGAAATCACAGTTTGAAAAATAGCTCTTCTACAATATTGTAAGACTTTGGTCAAATAAAAATTTGTATCACGAGGTATGAAGAGGGTTTTTGAGCCATATTGTAAGATTTTGCTTTGGGGGAATGATCGAGCAACGTTGATCCACGGTTTCATGGATGTTTTGTCGTGTGCCATATGGATTGCCCGTAACCGCACAAATTGTTTTGCATCCTGTACTGACGTGATATACGGTGAGCAACTATCATAGGCAGGCAACCAGAGAGATTCGGAAAAAACTATGAAAGGAGGATTTTATGAAGCTGGAGGAGTTATTCAGTCTCGAAGGGAAGGTCGCTCTTGTCACCGGCGGTGGTCGTGGTATCGGTAAATTCATCGCCACCGGTCTCGCCGAGGCGGGTGCCGATGTTGTCATTACCTCGCGCAAGATAAAGAACCTCGAAGCTACGGCTGGCGAGCTGTCGAGGGAGTATGGTGCCACCGTCCTCCCCGTTGCCTGCGATGTGAGCAGGGAGGAGGACATTGACGAGATGTTGAAGACCGTCAAGGAAAAGTTCGGCCGCATCGACATCCTGGTGAATAATGCCGGTGCCACGTGGGGAGCACCAACCCTGGAATTTCCGCTGGAGAAGTGGGATTAGCTCTTCAATGTCAATATCCGGGGTGTCTGGATCATGGCGCAGAAGGTTGCCAACATCATGAAGGAACGGGGGGGTGGAACCATCATCAATATATCCTCCGTCATGGGGTTCCGGGGGTCAGACGAGACGGCCCACCCCGCAGTCCCTTATAATTCGACGAAGGCCGCCGTCAATCTCCTGACCATGAATCTTGCCGTCAAGCTCGCCCCGTTCCATATTCGCGTCAACGCCATTGCCCCCGGTTTCTTCGGTACCGATATGATGGCCTACATCGAGAAACCCGAGTTCAAGGAGACCTACGAGGCGACGCTGGACGTCATCCCCATGCGCCGGATCGGGCGTATCGATGATATGAAAGGTGTGGCCGTTTTCCTCGCATCGGATGCGTCGGCCTTTATGACCGGGCATGTCCTCGTCAACGACGGCGGACAATTGGCAAAGTAGTTAAACACAAACCGGAAAAAATGTAAAAGGAGATCCTCCTTCCGGAGAGAAACTGGTGAGTTGCCGATTGAAAGCTCCCTCCTTGTGACAGCTATGATCTCAGCTTGATCCAATCTCTTCTGGAATGTTGATATCCGGTTTCTCCTTAAGAAGAGTTTTCAATGCTTTGGAAAATTCCTTGAAGTGAGGTGCCGAGGAACGTGTTTGGATGGCCTTTCTGTCGCGGCAGACCGCGTAGGCCACAGTCCCCTCTTCTTTCTTATCCTGCCCGATGACGCATTCTTCTGGCATAGATGATGATACCGGGGGAGAGGGACCATGCTTGCATGAAATGATCACCGATACGAAGAGAAATCGAATTATATGATCAATCGAACACAACCGGTTCTCTGAGGATGGCGGTTCGTGCCGCAGCGGCCCGGGAAGATATCTGCGGGTGAGATTCTTTAAGGGAGGCTATCTGATGGAGGCTGTCCGCCGTTCTCGAAATCAGCATGGCAAGATCGCCATCCGCCATTCCCGATCGCTGAATGACCCTGTCCCAGTCCGTCCCGGCGGCCCAGCCGTAGATCGCAGCCGCAGTCCAGATGGGGAGAGGCGCCGTCTCGAATCCTGCATCCTCCATCCTTTGCGATAGGGATTCTACAGCTCGTAAGACGCGGCCGTAGGCCTTTTTCAGTCGTTTTGGTAGCGAGCTCCTGCTGATGGTGGTAAGAGAACTCCTGTCATAGGCAAATGGCGCGATGACCGCCGCCAGGAGTGCCTCGCTGTCGCGTGGGAGGGTGGTGTCCTCCCGCAGGCATTGCGCGATCAGGAGTGGCTGATCCAGCCTCAGTTGTGAGGCCCAGAGGCCATCTTCCGTGAGACGATTGTGTCCATCCACGAACCCTTCCGCTTTCAAGAAATCCAGGTGACGGGTGAAGTCCCTCCAGAGTGTTGTCGTACCCCACTTCTTTTGGTGCTGATAGTCGGCTAACGAGTGATCAAAGATATCTCTGATCTCCTCAGGGGTATGAGACAGGAGAAGATTCAATACCATCGAAAAATTACTTCGCAGGCGGCTGGTTATCCGCTCCGGTTTTGCGAAGAAAATCCTTCGGATATGATCAAGATCCGTGAATTTCCCAGGAAAGACCATCATGAAGCCGATGTTGTCCTGGCCTCTTCGGCCGGCCCTCCCGGTCATCTGGTGAAAAGCGGTCGCGTTCAGGGGGATGAATTCATGGCCGTTAAACTGATCCGAGTTGAAGAGCACCACGGTCCGCGCGGGGAAATTGACACCGGCGGCCACCGTGGATGTTGCGAAAACCACATCCAGGTGTTCCTTCTTCATCATGGTCTCTACAACTGATTTCCACGCCGGAAGCTGTCCCCCGTGATGCGCTCCGACCCGTGCATGGCGGAGGGCATGCAGTTGTTTATGGCTTTTCAGATGGGGATGCCGGTCGAGTATCCCGGCGAGGTCCTTCTCGAACAACCCATTGTTTCCACGATCTGAAGAAAGAGTGCAGAACTCTACTGCGGCATCACATTCTCCTCTCGATTTCAGGAAGAAGAGAGACGGTAGCAGGTTGAAGGTACGCATGGCCTCGATAATCCTGTCAAACGGAGGAAGCTTTCCTCTGAATGAACGCCTGTTTCTGTTCCGTGCAAGCCAATCGGAAGGGGCTGTATGAAGTTTGTTCCCCCTTAGAAGTGGTGTAATTGTTCCAGACGGATCGAAGAACAAGGGATAGAGCGGGACCGGCCGAGTGCTATCTTCCACAATAACGCATTCCTTTTTTCTCAGCGAACTCAGCCATTCCGCTATCTCTCGATTGTTCCCAATCGTGGCGGAGAGCAGGAGCATGTGCACCCTGACGGGAAGGTAGATCATGATTTCTTCCCATACCACGCCCCGGTCT
>CAZAST010000168.1:0-5636 GCA_964487805.1 uncultured Syntrophaceae bacterium | reverse complement strand
GAGGGTGTCGAGATCGATGACGGCGGGAGGGTACCCCCCGGGTTTTTCGTTAAGAAGAGGTCCTACTGAGAGACCGCCATATTATCGCGATGGATGATCTCATCGTAGGGTTTTTCTCCCAGGATCTGCTCAATCCGCGATGTATTGAGGCCCCTTATTTTGTTGATGTCGGAAGACGAATAATTGACAAGCCCTTTGGCGATGGATACGCCATGTGCGTCGACGCATGTCACCGGGTCTCCCACGCCGAAATCCCCTTCGACGCTTACCACGCCTGAGGGAAGGAGGCTTTTCCCCTGATTTCTGATAGCATCCGCAGCGCCTTCGTCGATCACGATCCTGCCCCTGGACCGCAGGGTAAAGGCGATCCAGTGTTTTTTGCTCTTCAGGTGCTGCGCTCCGGGAAGAAAGAGCGTTCCCGTCTCCCGTCCTGAGAGGATCTCGCCCACGATGCCCGCCTTTTTGCCGTGGCCTATGATATAGGGAATCCCGAAAGCGATCACCTTCTTCGCGGCGATCACCTTGCTTCGCATCCCCCCCATCCCGACGGTATCGGCCTCGGATGAAGCGGCATCCTCGATCTGTGCGGTTATCTCTCTGACCAGCGGGATCAATCGGGATCCCTCTGATCTCCGGGGATCTCGGTCGTACAGCCCCTCAGTGTTGGTGAGGTTGATGAGCAGATTTGCCTCGATGATATTCGCCATCATGGCGGCGAGGTTGTCATTGTCCCCGAACTTGATCTCATCCACCGAAACGGTATCGTTCTCGTTTATGATCGGGATGACGCCCCATTCCATCAGGGTCGAGAGGGTGTTGCGGACATTGAGAAATCGCTGCCGGTTGGTGAGATCGCTCATGGTCAGCAGGATCTGGGCGGGGATGAGGCCGTGTCTGCCGAAGGCCTGCGAATAGACGCGCATCAGCCTTCCCTGTCCCACGGCCGCGGCCGCCTGCTTCTGGGGAAGGCTCTTGAGTTTTTTCTTGAATCCCATCCGGTGGGTGCCGGACGCGATAGCCCCCGACGAGACAATAACGAAATGATATCCCTTTTTGGAATGAACTGAAATGTCATCCACCAGTTGTTCGAGTATGTCAAGGTCAAGACCGTCGCCGCCCGTCAATACGCCGCTCCCTATCTTGACAAGTATCCTCTTGGCGCCTTTGAGTATTCTGATCCTCTCTTCCGACATGGTGTCTATGTACCCTCTCTCTTCTCCTCAGTCTCCCATCTGAGCGCGGGAATAATCATCCAGTCTTTTCCAGGTCTCCTGCAGCAGTTCCCGGATTCCCTCTCCCGTGGCAGCGGAGACGGGGAAGATCCGGATCCCCTTTTCCTGGAAAAAAACCGCCGTCTCGTCCAGCCGTTCCCTTGTTGTTGTCAGATCGATTTTGCTGATGGCCACAATCTGGGGTTTCTCTCCCACGGCTGGGCTGAAAGAAGCCAGTTCTCTGTTAATCGTCTCGAAATCAGTCCACGCGCTGGTGAACGGTTCCTTCGATATGTCTATGATGTGGAGGAGTATAGAGGTTCTTTCTATGTGGCGCAAGAATTTCGTTCCCAGCCCCGCTCCCTGGTGAGCGCCCTCTATGAGCCCCGGTATATCGGCAACGACGAAGGTCTGGTGGTCTCCCAGACGAACGACTCCCAGGTTTGGTTTCAGAGTGGTAAAGGGGTAATCGGCGATCTTAGGGCGAGCCGCCGAGACGCTCGCGATCAGGGTTGACTTTCCCACATTCGGTAATCCCACGATTCCCACATCGGCGATCAGTTTGAGCTCCAGACTGACCGTTTTCTCCTCTCCCGGGAGACCGTCCTGTACGTAGCGGGGCGCCTGGTTTGTAGCGGTCTTGAAGCGGGCGTTTCCCTTGCCGCCTATCCCGCCCCGCGCCAGGATGGCCCTCTGGCCGTCCTCGATCATGTCGGCCAGGAGTTCCCCGGTCTCCATGTCTCTGATGACGGTGCCCACGGGAACAACGATTTCCACGTCTTCGCTGCTTTTACCGGTCCGGTTACTCCCCTCACCCGGGACGCCCCTCCGGGCCACGTGATGCTGGTTGAACTTCATATCGAGCAGAGTCCGGTGACTGCGGGACGCAACGGCGACGATATCTCCCCCCTTGCCCCCGTCTCCCCCGTCCGGGCCGCCCCGGGGAACATACTTCTCCCGCCGGAAGCTGACGCATCCCGGCCCGCCGTCTCCTGATTTGATATATATCTTTGCTTCGTCGACAAATCTCATGCACATTGCCTGTCGGGAGATGGAAACTAAAAAAGGTGTTAGCTGTTGAGCACTAACACCTTTTACACGAAATTATGCCGGAACAGGAGGATCTGCTAAGAAGCGTACACGCTTACCTTCTTCTTGTCCCGGTCTTTCCTCTCGAACTTGACGACGCCGTCGATCTTGGCAAAAAGGGTGTAGTCCCTTCCCATGCCGACATTCGCACCCGGGTGTATCCTGGTTCCCAGCTGACGTATGATGATACCGCCGGCGGCTATGCTCTGCCCACCATATACCTTTACGCCCCGCCTCTGCGACTGGCTGTCTCTTCCATTACGTGAACTTCCCTGGCCTTTCTTGTGAGCCATCTGTCCTTCCTCCGTTACACAACAATTTCCTTGATCTTGAGGCTGGTCAAATCCTGCCGGTGTCCTGTTTTTTTGCTGTATCCCTTCCTTCGCTTCATCTTGAATACGACGATCTTGGGCCCTCTCGTCTGTGATACGATCTCGCCGACAACCTTTGCCCCTTCCACAAACGGGGTGCCGATCCGGACATCTCCGTCTCCGGAAACCAGCAGCACCTCGTCGAAAGAAACGGTGTCGCCCTTCTGGCCTTCAATCTTTTCGAAGCTCAGTACCTCTCCCTCGGAAACCCTGTACTGTTTCCCTCCGGTTTTTATGACTGCGTACATATCCTCATTCCTTATCGAATTGAATTGGAAACGCTTATTATAGGAATCGAGCGCCCTTTGTCAATAAATAAATTCCTGAAAACGGCACGCAGGTTTTTATTATGGATTTCTGTTCTGCCGCGTGGTTGCCGGTGGCGGATGGACGGGAGATCAATAGAGCGGGGCGCCACTTTACTGCACCGGTATTATCTCGAAAGTCTCCCTGTGAAAACTGGTGTCTGATTCTACGAGGATCTTACGGTTCAGTCTCGTCTCCAGATTTCTGAGGACCTGGTTTTCTTCTTCCAGCAGGCATTGCTCCACCTCAGGATGGACAAGCACGCAGAATGTCCGGGTTGTTCCGTGCGCCGTTTCCCGTTCGAGCTCTCTGAAGATTTCGTAACAGATGCTCGCCCGTGATTTTCTCCTCCCTCTGCCCGAGCAGTGGGGACAGGACTCGCACACGGTATCACTCAGGCTTTTTCTTCTCCTCTGCCGGGTCATTTCTATGAGACCCAATTCGGATATCTTCTGTATATTGGTGCGGCTCCGGTCTTTTGACATTGCCGCGGAGAGGGCGTTGAATACCTTTTCACGGTTTGCCTCAATTTCCATATCGATGAAATCGATAATGATAATTCCCCCTATGTTACGCAAGGGGAGCTGATTGGCAATCTCGTCCACAGCTTCCATATTTGTCTTGAAGATGGTTTCCTCCATGTTCTGTTTTCCCACATATTTCCCCGTATTCACGTCGATCGAACACAAGGCCTCCGTCTCTTCGATAACAATGTATCCTCCCGATTTCAACCATACCTTCTTCTGGAGCATCTTGCTTATGTCCAGTTCAATGCCGAAATGATCGAAAATAGGGATCGCTTCCCGGTACCAATCGACCGAACATGTCCGGTGGGGCATGAAACTGTCCATGAAATCTCTTGCCTTTCGGTGCTCTTCTTCTGAATCGATGACGATTCGCGACACGTCTTCCGCGTAAAGGTCTCGAATGGCACGGAGCGTTATGCTCAATTCCTTGTGCACAATCCCCGGGGCGTTGGCACGCCGCTCTTTTTCTTTAATGGTGTCCCACAGTTTGCGGAGATACTCGACATCGCTTTTCAGTTCGGCTTCCTCTTTCCCTTCGCTCGCGGTCCGCGCGATGACGCCGCACTCACCCGGACGCGTTCTCTCCAGGATCTCTCGAAGACGCTCCCGTTCCCTCTCATCGGTGATTCTCCTTGACACGCCGATATGCCTGACCGTCGGCATAAGGACGAGGTTTCTTCCCGGCAGCGATATATGCGTTGTCACCCGCGCCCCCTTGGTCTTCAGCGCCTCTTTTGATACCTGGACAAGGATCTCCTGCCCTTCCTTCAGGGTATCTTCACAGGGGAGAATGCCGTTTTCGAGAGAGTATTCGAGAAGATCATCGTCTCTGTCGGCGATAACGCCTGTTTCTTCGGATACCTCGTGAGCGGTGTCAGGGATATACAGAAAGGCCGTGCGGTCCAGGCCGATATCGACAAAGGCGGCCTGAATGCCCGGCACAATACGCACCACTTTCCCCTTATATATATTTCCAGCGATGGACCGCTCACTGCTTCGCTCGACGTACAGGTTGGAAAGCACTCGATCTTCCAGTATGCCGATCCGCGATTCGTACTCAGTGCAGTTACATATGATTTCTTTTGACATTGTTGTCCTCGTGCCTCAATTCGCAACCGTGGAGGCATCATTTTGTGTGTTTGGCAATTCGTTCTTCCTGCGGACCCGGGTCTTTATGACCCTCGCCCTTTTGGCCGTGTTGTCCTCATATCCGAGGACCTGTGTCAGGACCTCAAAGGGTTTCACCCCGCCGGTCGGATCAAATCGGGTCGAGAGGGCGAGGATATTTCCTGATGAGTTGATCGAAAGTTCGGTTACCAGGGGGCGGATATCTTTTACGGCTGTCCCCCCCTTTTTGTAGCGGGACACCGGGAAGGTGTCCGACGAGAGAAACGTTTCAATCTTTTCAGTCGAGAAGGGTCTGGTCCCCGGGGGCAAACAGATCCGGTAGTCGAACCCCTCAATGAGGGACGAGAGGGACAGGCTATGGGGCGCAATCGTTTCGGCATGCAGAATTGTTATCCCCTCAGGCAGGGAGGAATTGACCCTGGCGATAAAATCATCCGCGGAGCCTCGATAGAGCCGAAGCTGGATGTCCGCATATTCACCCAGGCTCTCTATCCCGACCGGGAGGGCGTAGGGGAACGATATCCTGGGGTGGGGATGAAACCCTTCCGAAAAAGAGAAAGAGAACCCCCCGATCGTGATCGCTCGGGTGATAGCCGAAGACAGCTCCAGGTGCGATAAAAAGGCGGCCTTCCCCCGCTTGGCGAATTGTATTCTGAGTTGTGTGACTACGCTTTCGTCGAGGGACGGCCCGGATCTTGGGGGGGCGGCGATGACGTGCGGGGCCTCGGTGATGACCATGTTCAGGTCTTCAGAACATACACCGCAGGCATGGCATTCCGCCGACCGGCAATCGCGGGTCAACTGTCCGTTCTGGGAATGGATATATTCCCGCGCGAGAAAAGCCTTCTCCACGCCGCAGTCGATCATATCCCAGGGAAGGGGATCGTCCATGCCCTTCTCAGCGAGATGTCCGGTCGCGTTGATTCCCAGCTCAGCCATGATCCCCTGCCAGATATCGAATCGGAACCGGTCGCTCCAGCCGTCGAACCGGCATCCTGCCTGAA
>CAZAST010000167.1:0-5672 GCA_964487805.1 uncultured Syntrophaceae bacterium | reverse complement strand
GCTAAGCGATTGTACGCCCCAAAAGGCGTACCGGGGGTTCGAATCCCCCTCTCTCCGCCACACGCTTTGTGCGCCCATGGCTCAGCTGGATAGAGCGTCGGACTACGAATCCGAAGGTCGAAGGTTCGAATCCTTCTGGGCGTACCAGTAAAAACGAGGGGTTACAGACCTTGCTCTGTAACCCCTTGTGCTTTTTCCTGCGCCGTTGTCTCTTTTTACCCTTGAAAGGAAAAACCCTCGGGCATATATCATGACGCATCAGTCTGAGAGCCCGGAGTGTTTTATTCCCTGTCACAGGAGAGGAGGTTTCGATGAAGAGTTATCGCAAGGAACTCTGGTTTAACGTGCCCTTACGGATGGGTTTCGTCAATATCACCCCGCTCGTGGATGCATGCCTGCGCGAAAGCGAAATTACGGAAGGTCTGCTGCTCTGCAATGCCATGCATATAACGGCATCGGTCTTTATCAATGACGATGAGACGGGTCTCCATCGGGATTATGAAAAGTGGCTGGAAGATCTTGCCCCCCATGAGCCGGTGTCCCGGTATCACCATAACCGGACAGGGGAGGACAACGGAGACGCCCACCTGAAACGGCAGGTAATGGGGCGGGAGGTGGTTGTGGCCATCACGGGGGGAACCCTTGATTTCGGTCCCTGGGAGCAAATATTTTACGGCGAATTCGATGGGAGGCGGAAAAAGCGAGTTCTCGTCAAAATCATCGGGGAGTAGGGATGATTCTCTGAGAATGCTGCGAGGCCACGATAAAAGCACTTATTGACAAACATGGGTCTTCATGTTCGAAATGTGGATTATGTAATAATGGGTGAGCAAGGGTGCGCAGGATGGCATAGTGGTAATATGCTGCAATCAACCATCCCCCGGCGAATTCCATGGGGCAGGGCGTTCTTGAGATCGAGGCCGCTAATCGGGGGATACACTCCAAGCGGTATTGCGTGGAAAAAATGTCCCTCCCCGCGGGGCGGGACATTTTTTGTGTCTTACGGCAGCGCTCTCCAATAGGCATCTTTTTGAAATCTGCTATACCGGAATAAACATTCCTTCCCTGATGCGTGTTTCATGAACAATCGTGGCACTCCGTGACCGTATGTGAATCTCTGACCGGCTTATCCACAGCTCTTTCTCTCAGAATTTTTCCTTTTCCTGTGACCTTTTCCACGCAATCTTTCTGGGAGGTTGCGCACGACACGGACATTTGTTTTTTCCGGATATGGCATTTGAAGATCATTTATGTTACAGAGTGAGGCACAAACTCTCATAATCCATAGAGGAGAAGATGAAAAGAAAATCAGTCAAGGACTTTATTCTGCATCATTTTCGGCATTTTAACGCCGCAGCTCTTGTCGACGCGGCGGAAGGATACCGAAAACAGGTATCTTCGGGTGGTCGGATGCTCATGGCCGTTGCAGGGGCCATGAGTACGGCCGAGATTGGGCTCTCCCTGGCGGAGATGATACGCACGGATAAGGTGCATGCCATCAGCTGTACGGGAGCCAATCTGGAGGAAGACATCTTTAATCTGGTGGCTCATGATTATTACGTCCGCATCCCGCGCTACCGTGATCTGACGCCATCCGACGAGCAGAACCTCCTGGAGCGCCAGTTGAATCGGGTGACCGATACGTGTATCCCCGAGGAAGAAGCGATGCGCCGCATAGAGCATGAAATGCTTGACGCGTGGGTGGAGGCGGACGGGAAGGGTGAACGATTTTTCCCCCACGAATTTTTCTACCGTCTCATCCGCGAGGGACGGTTCGAACCCTATCAGATAGATCCGGCCGACAGCTGGCTCCTCGCCGCGTGTGAAAAAAACCTGCCGCTGTTTGTCCCCGGATGGGAGGATTCCACCCTCGGCAATATCTACGCGTCTCACTGCCTCCGCGGTGATATCATCAATGTGAACACCATGCGCGTCGGGATCGAGTACATGATGTCCCTGGCACGCTGGTACCAAGAGACCGCGAAGGAGCATCCCATCGGTTTTTTCCAGATCGGGGGAGGGATTGCCGGTGATTTTCCTATCTGCGTGGTGCCCATGCTCGTGCAGGATATGAAGTTGAAAGACACACGACTCTGGAGTTACTTTTGCCAGATCAGCGATTCCACCACCAGTTACGGATCATATTCGGGGGCGGTGCCGAACGAGAAGATTACCTGGGGGAAGATCGGTGTCGACACGCCCAGTTACATTGTCGAGTCGGACGCGACCATTGTGGCGCCCCTCATCTTTGCCTATGTGCTGGATTCTGAGTGATTGCCGTCAGATGTAGGGAAATATGCGGTTGATGACGAATTCAAAATTTCGTTGAACCTGCTCGCTCCCGATGATGATCCCCATGTGACCCGGCAGAAAATACTCGACCTCCAACCGCGCAAGTTTGAGGATGCTTTCTTTGAGGAGAGGCCCGCTTCCGCCGGGAAAATCCGTTCTCCCGATGTTCTGATCGAAGATCACGTCCCCGGGGAAAAGCGTCTTTTGCGCGGGCCAGTACAGTGAAATCGATCCCGGTGAGTGCCCGGGCGTGTGGAGTATCTCGAAGTCTTCACCCCCGAGCGTGATCGGTCCTTCCTCCAGCGGCATGTCTATGTCGACCTGCGGCGCGTCCAGCCCGAAGAGCCCGTACATCCGGCCGCCCATGCCGTTCAGGAAGGCGATCCCCTCATTGTGCAGTCCTGTTCGGACGCCATCCCGACCGCTGAAAGCCTGGGAAGCCTCGAAATGATCGGGGTGGGAATGGGTGCTGATGACGTACTGAATGGCGTCGGTATCGATTCCTTCTTCCGCCATCTTCCTGAGGAGATCGGGAAGGAATATCGCCAGTCCCGGGTCTATGAGCGCCCGGACGGTCCCGCCGATGAAATAACTGTTGCAGTTATTTTCCATCGGATTTGTCCACTCGTACACAAAGATATCGTTGTCCAATTTCATGGCGGTTCCTTATTTCTTTTTGGGAAGGTACTGGAGGGGATCTCTCGCCCTGTTTTTGCGCCGTATTTCAAAATACAGATGAGGATTCTGTTCCTCTTCCGTGCCTAGGAATCCGATCGGATCTCCCTGTCCGACCGTATCCCCCGTACGCACTTTTCGTTCCTTGAGCTGAGAATAGACCGTCGAATAGATATCATTATGCTTTATGATAATGGTTTCTCCAAAATATTTCATCGGGGCCGCGAACGTGACCGTTCCGTCGGCAGCCGCCAAGACGGGCGTTCCATCGGCCGCGTCTATCTTGATGCCGTTGTGTCGCATTCCTTTGTACGTGCCGAATTTCGAAGAAACCGTCCCTGTCACCGGCCACCTGAATGCGGGCTTTCCCGCGGCTTGAGGAGGAGCGGGGGCAGGTGCCGCGGATGTGCCGGTGGATGCCTGCGGTTTCTCCGCCGGCGCGGGTCCCAGGGTCTGCTCGCGGATCGTCTGAGGAGCCTCTGTAGTGGGAGTGGGTGTTGGCCTCGGAGTTGAAGTTCGGGTCGTCCCGCCATCCCGCGTTCCCGCGGAGTCGGAAGCGATGGCGAGGGGTTCCGCAGCGTAGGGGATAAAAAGGACGCTCCCTTCCTGAATCGTGTCGTCGGGGAGGTTGTTTGCCAGGGCGATCTGGGTGGGATCGCAGTTGTATGCCTGCGCTATCCTCCACAGGGTTTCTCCTTTTTTTACGCTGTGATACACACCGCCCGTTTTCGGTGTCGTTGTGCAGGAGAGGACAAGGAGCGCCGTCAGGAGACCTGCAAGGAATATTTTGATGCAGCGTATCATAAGACCTCGATTATAGAAGATACTTGATGGCGATAAAACCTCCGACAAGAAGCACCGTAAAAACAATGGCCAGGATATTGAAATACCGGTCTATGAAAATCTTTATACCTGAGCCGAATCGGTATATCAACCATCCCACCAGGAAGAAGCGGGCCGCTCTGCTGATTGCCGACGCGATCAGGAACACAAAAAAATCGATCTTGAACGCGCCGGCGGAGATGGTAAATACCTTGTACGGTATGGGCGTGAAGCCCGCGATTCCCACGGCCCACGCGTTGTATCGGTCGTACAGGTCGCCGACGGCGGCGTACTGGCTCGTGAAACCGTAAAATTCGACGATTTTTATTCCGACTAGATCCATGAACTGATACCCGATCATGTACCCGATCATGCCGCCGATGACCGATCCCACGGAACAGATCAACGCATATCGGAACGATCGGGCCGGTATCGATATGGCCAGGGCGATGAGGAGGACATCCGGAGGCACCGGGAAAAAGCTGGATTCGGCCAGAGCAAGGAGGAACAATGCCCATGATCCGTAGGGGGTCTCAGCCCAGTGGAGGACCCAGTGGTACAGACGTCTCAGCATGTCCTCTATCAATCCTTCCACCCGTGCTCTCCGATGAGAGCGACGAAGCGGCATCCGCACAGGTCTTCCGTTTTCAGATCATCCGATTCCTGAGAAAGGCGCGTTACCTTTACCAGTGTTTGCGAGCTTTTGCTCCCCACGGGAATAACTAGTCTCCCCCCCACGGCAAGCTGACCCGTGAGGGTTGCGGGAACCTTCGGCGCCCCCGCGGTGGTGATGATCGCGTCGAAGGGGGCATCTTCACTCCACCCGTATGTTCCGTCCCCGACCCGGATCAGGATATTGTAGTAATGGAGCGAGTCCAGTGTCCGTTGGGCCCTGAAGGCGAGGGAGGCGATTCTCTCGATGGAAAATACCCGCTCTGCCAGCTCCGCCAGGATGGCCGTCTGGTACCCGCAGCCGGTTCCTATTTCCAGGACTTTTTCGGTTCCTTTCAGCGCGAGGGCCTCGGTCATAAGAGCGACGATATAGGGCTGTGAGATGGTTTGCCGGGAGCCGATGGGAAGGGGGCTGTCGGAATACGCCTGGTCCTGGAGACCCTCATCCACAAAGAGATGTCTCGGTACGGTCGCCATAGCCTGCAATACCCGCTCGTCTGAGATTCCCCTCGCCGTGAGCTGGCTGTCGATCATCCGGTTTCGTTGTCTGTTATATCTATCCACGGGCTCTGCTCAACGGTTGTTTTCTAGGGGGGATCCTGTATATGTCTTCAACCCACGTGTGCCGCCGGATTCCCATGGCTTCCCGGGTGATTATAAGGTAGTGATGCCGTAACTTGGCGGATTCCCGGGCTCTGTTATATCGGGATATCTCCCTGTTTGCCTCGGCATATATTTTTTCGACAGTTTTCGAATCTTCGTGTTCCGAGAGGTCTTTCAGTACGTTCATGTGGTTTTCAATCTTTTTTTCAATCGAGGTTACCTCACGGAGAGCATCGGATAATGCTGTGCCTGTACGATACAGGACATCAGCCCTTTCCTTGAACAGTTCCTCTACCGTCTTTTCAAATCCATTCTTCAGCATATCGTGTCTTGACGGACATAAGGTGGTGCGGATGCAAAGGTTACGAGTAGCTACCACGGAGCTGGCGGGTTTTCAACAAAAAAGCGGTTTGCCGCGAGCGGTTGACTTTATCGATGATGACACTATATTACACACAAAGGCCTGATAATCTGACAATCCGCGAAGGGGAACGACACATGGAAGTGAAAGTCAATAATGCGCTGATTGCCCTCGTTCAAGGAGACATAACGGCGGAGGAGACCGATGCCATCGTCAATGCCGCCAACTCCGGATTGAGGGGCGGCGG
>CAZAST010000166.1:0-5674 GCA_964487805.1 uncultured Syntrophaceae bacterium | reverse complement strand
CCTTGAAATGGTGGTGATGTGGGGATCAATCGGACTGGTCGGAGCGGCCCTGCTTGTTCTCATGGCAGTCGGTGTATGGGTCCTGGCGAGGTGGCTCCTCTCACGGACCGCCCCCGCACAGATCGGAAGAGGGGAGAGGCCCTTTTTCTCCTTCTGGGCTTCACAGATACGTGCTTTTCTAAATTACCTGCGGAGATGGTTCCGTGCGCGGGGGAGGAGGACCCGATTGGCCCCCCGGCTTTTCGCCCGGCTCCTTTCCTGGGGGCGGAGGAGCGGGGTGTTTCGCCTCTCGAGCGAAACGCCGGGCGAGTACGGCACGCGGCTCACAAAACGGTTCCCGGCTCTCAAAGAAGAGGTCGATTTCATTGTCGAGCTGTATCACGGCGAGGTGTATGGGGACCGGGAGATGACGGAGACACAGTTGAGCGCGACCGGAGCAGTCCGGCGAAGATTGCGGAGCCCCGTCTACTGGCCCTCACGGCTGCGGTCCTGGTTTTCCCGTTCTGAAATCACCGTGGAGTCCGAACAGTGAGAGAAAGCTGGAAATTCCAAGACAAACTATTGCACAATAGCGGCGCAGCATTCAATGTGCTGAAATCCTGACAGGGAAAGCGTGTAAAATGGAAAAATACCCCGTGAACACGGTCAATAACACACACTTGAAATCGATCGGCTATGTCCTGTGGATCTTCGGATTTACCGGCTCCCACCGGTTTTACTACGGCAGGCCCGTCGAAGGAACGGTTTGCGTGCCGGGGCGGGAATCATCTCAACGGCCTTGCGTATCTTCGGGAGGAAGCATGCGCCTAACGATCATAGTGCCCCGCCGCTTCGGGTTGATATGGAATTTTCAAGATTTTCAGACGTTTCAGCCCTGATGGAACGTGGCATTCAATCATATCCCCCACACTGTGGCCGATAAGCGCCGTACCTATTGCGGAAAGTATGGAGATTTTCTGACGCATTATGTTCGCATCTGAGGGGGGAACTATCGTGTACGTTGTTTCTTCACCGGATTCGAGGTCTTTGACGCGAACGACCGAATATATGGTGATAATATCACTCGGGATATCGCAAGGCTCCACTATCTTGGCATTTTCAAGCTTCTGATCCAGCTGATCAAAATAGGTTTTCTTGCGATTCCAAGGAGATTCCGTCGTATTTATCAGACATTCCAATCTCTCCATATCGTACGTTGTTATCAAGATTGGTTTTTTGTTCATGGCACCCTCCTTCATGTGGTTGTGCGTATCAGCCGGGGATTGTCTCTTGTTGCAAATCTTATGCTCATGGATGCGAAACATGGGCACGATGACAGATGGTCGCGTTTCCGGACCCTCACCATTGGATCTGGTTGCCGATTCGATGCCCCATGACCTCGGTGGTATCGGAGACTATGACAACGGCGTCCGGGTCCTCGCTGCGAATGATCTTTTTCAGGCGCGGTATCTCGCGGAACGTAGTTGCCGTGTAAAGTACCTGCTGCTCCTGCCCGGAATAGGCTCCTTTGCCGCGCAGAATGGTCACGCCCCTCTGGATCTCGTTGAGAATCCGTCGGGCGATGGCCTCTCCGCTCGGTGATACAATAAAGAACGTTTTGCGCATATGCAGACCCGTTACGACCAGATCGACAATCCGCGTGGCGATATAGAGGTAGATGAAGGCGTAAAGGGCGGCTTCCAGGGAAAACAGGATCGCTGCCGCAACGAGAACCTGGGTATTAAAGATCAGTTTGGTTGTCCCCAACTGGACGGAAAAGCGCTCGAAGAAGATTACCGCCAGGATGTCGGTGCCGCCTGATGACCCCAGCGATTTCAAAATAATGCCGGAGCCCAGCCCGTGAATCATTCCCGCCAAAAGAGCGGCGAGAAGCTTGTCGTTGACCGGAATGGCCACATCGACCCATGCAATCGACACGATCAGAAGTAGCGTCCCTGCAACACTGTACAGAAAGAACCGGCGGCCGATGATGAACCCGCCGATGAGAAACAGCGGCACGTTCAACAAGGCATAAAGAAGCGCTACGGAAAATAACGGGATAACATAATGGATCATGATCGCCAGGCCCGTCACGCCGCCGCTGACGAAGCGGTGGGGGATGAGTATCCCGTTGACAGCTGCCGCGCACAGAATACTCCCCACCGTCATGAGCACCAGGTTCCAGCCGATGCCCTTGAGGACCGGCCATCCACGCCATGCGATAAAGGCCTTCATCTCTCGCCGCCCCCATCTTGCGATTGCCCGCCGCGCCAATGGTTTCTCGGCGCCCCCTCATGAAAAAACACATTCGCTGCCGCGCATCCATTGCTGTTTTTTGGATAGCTGTAATTCTTCCCTCCATCCACAGGGGATGACACATATTGAAAGTGCTTGTCGCTTTCCTCCCAGAAGTCACGGAGCCGTTCTTTTCTTTTCCTATGTTGCAGTCTCTTTAGGGCCTTGACTTCAATCTGTCTTACTCTTTCACGGGTTATACCCATCATGGAGCCTATCTCTTCAAGGGTAAAAGGGCCAAAATTGCAGGCAACCCATGTACAATTCAAAAACGTTTCCCTCTTCAGAAACCACGGGCAGGTAGCATCCCGACAGATTTCAGCGAACGACACCCCGTTTTTCTTGCAATGGTAATACGGGGCCAATTCATAGTTCTTGTTTGTGGCCGCTCTCAAGAATCGGATTCCTTTTCTCTGTTCGACGGATTCTCTATCCGGTTAACGTTCACTATGCTTTTCAGTTTTCAGTAGTCATCTCTGCCTTGAACATGCCTCGCCCTGCTCTTATTTCCTCTCGTTTCGTCTCCGCTTCCGAACCATGCGAAGAGCCGGTTGATGAACCCCGGTTTTTAGCAGGCACAGCACACGCTACCGGTAAGGGCTTGCGCCGCGCTGCTTGATTACCCGATCTCATTACGGATAAGCGACTCATGTCCCATGCCTTTTCCTGGAATCAACCAGTACCTGTCTTGGGCATCACCATCTGGGGAGCTTCATGCCGATAGCCTCGTAATTGCTGAAGGCGCTATATCTGTTTTTGTGAATTGGATAATCCCACGTGCCGTTTCGATGCGTTATTTTTCCCCCAAAGCCGGTTTTAAAACGATACATGCCGTAAAACGGGTGGATGGGATCTGCTACAGGAGAAACCGAACCCATATCGTACGTCAGACATCCCTTTCTCTTTGCCAGTTTGATCGCTTCCCAGTGCATGGTGTATGATCCCATCAGGTTGCGTCCTTCGTCGGCAGACGCTCCGTACAAATAGGTTGCTCGTTGTCCCGAGACAGCGATGATTGCCCCGGCTAAGATATTCTGCTCCCGTGCGGCAAGGAGCAAAAGGATCTCAGGTGATCCGGGGTTATGCGCAACCGTGGAGAAGAGGGCATTAAAATGGCGGTAAAAACTCGGCGGGAAGTTGTTACGCCTGGCAGTCTGCACATAAAGTCGGTAAAATAAGGGAAGATTTTCACTGGGACTTTTAAATACGGAAACTCCCTTCCTCTGGGCGAGGCGGATGTTGTACCTCGTCTTTGGTTTCATGGCCTTGAAGATGTCCTCTTCGCTGCGCGAAAGATCAATGACCACCGCGTCGGCAACAGTCAAATCCATCGGTGCTTTGTAAAAAGGCCACGTGCGGGTGCCGATATTCATGCGTAATGCCCGCAACAATGCGTCCGGATACCCGCACCAGTTTTCCTCATCTTGTGTGTCGAGAGCGTAAGGGGATTCCCATGGAAGATCATAGCGTATGAAGGCAACCGTCGAATCCATGTGCTTCACAAGCTCCCGTGATAATGTTTCCAGAAAAATGCCGTACTTTTCCGGATCAGGCCCCTGTTCGGGACCCTGAGGAACACACGCCACGGCACAATCATGGGTGAGGGTTTTGAGCAGGATCATCACGTCTCCCCGTTGTCCCGTCGATGCGCTAAAATCAAATGCGACCGGTTGCCAGCCAAGGCGGGATTTAACCTGGCCCCAGTAAGTTGTTTGAAACACAATGTCGGTGGGAACCAATTCATGTATTCCTTTTGGTTGAATTTCTATATTCATGTTCAGAAATCTACCTGCCCTGTGTGTCTATCGGGATGTTACGGGTGATCCGGCACGCATCCCGGGTTATTCCCTGCCTTTCATGACAACGGTAAGATGGAAGGAGCATCCGGTGCAACCGGTTTCCCGTGTCGCCCTTCCTCTCCTTCCATTCGAAATCGTCGCAGTGGTATACGGCATCGAGCGGACCGCACGGATAATCATCAGAACACCCGATATTTACAGCGGCAATGGGATGCCGCCGCCGCTTCTTCTCTCCCTGATTGGCGTTTGGCAGACAGGAGAAGTCCCGATATCGGAGTTGGTGCAAATATCAGAAAGAAGTATCCGGCGGGGCCATGGGAACGGAGTGAACAAAACGTTCAAGTCAATCAGTTTTTCGCATACCTGTGAAGTTTGATATTCATGTTTTATTCCACCGCTTGGTTGTGTGATACCTCTTATCTTCCTGATGCTCCGAATCCTAATGGGAAAGATCCCGGTTGTAAATACCAAGATAATACCCTATATATGCCTATAAGAAATAGGCAATACCCGGGTTGCCTTGAAGATTGAACGTAAAGGAAGATACTGATGGAACACAAAGCAGATATCGAAATAGCCTTGCAAGAACGGATCAAAGAATTAAATTGCCTGTATGGAATGGCGCGTCTGGCGGAGCAATGCCATGATTCCATGGAAGATTTTCTCAAACATCTGGTCGATTTCCTCCCCCATTCCTGGAGATATGCGGAAGTCGCCTGTGCGCGCATCATCTTTCAGGATGATACATTTGACAGCAAGAACTTCGTATGGACCGAATGGAGCCAATGGGCGAACATTCAAATAGGCGAAGAGTCAGTGGGCAACGTAACAATTATTTATAGTGAGGAGCGGCCACAAGCTGATGAAGGACCGTTTCTTAAGGAAGAACGGGCCTTGTTGGAAGGGATAGCACACCGTATCGGAGAAATTGCCCTCCGGATTATGGCTGAGCAGGAATTGCAGGAAAACAACAGGCAACTGTTGCTGGAAAGAAGGGCGCTCCAGGAAGCGAATGCAGCGCTCCGCGTGGTTCTTTCCAATATCGAAGACGAGAAAAAACGTATCTATGAAAATTTTCATCTGAATATCGAGAAAGCAGTGATGCCGATCATCCATGCTTTGAACTCCGGTGTTGCGAAGAACAAACAAAAATACTTGGATATATTAAAGAATACCCTCGAAGAAATCACGACTCCCTTTACAAACAGGATGGCACTTCACTATCGCACCCTGACTCCAACGGAGATCGATATCTGCAATATGATCCGAAATGGATTACGAACCAAAGAAATTGCTGAGTTACGGGGTGTCTCTCTTTCAACGATCAATCGCCACCGTGAAAATATACGACGAAAATTGAAAATTACAAATCATCAAATTAATCTAGCAACTTACTTGCAATCACTCCTGACGTCTGATCCGTCCAGTCTATCAAGGAATGGAAGATAGGCGTATTCGTTCGTGTAAAACAGTTGTGGCGGGTCGTTTCTGAAATGTCCTATCGTCGAAAGAGCGATGGTTCTGTTTCTTTGCCGAAATCACGATAAGCGTCAGTTTGCACGAAAAAGCTTTTGTTGTTCCCTCACGCTTCTCACCCCTGT
>CAZAST010000165.1:0-5678 GCA_964487805.1 uncultured Syntrophaceae bacterium | reverse complement strand
TGAGTAATGGAGACTATATATTAGGGATTTCCAAACACATTGGGGTTTCTCCCCCTGGACCATCAGGAAATATAAATATTCCACCACTACCATCTGCTAAAAGAAATTCATGGGGACAAACAATATTTTATTGATGAAAAAGAGAAGAAAACATACAGTTCTATTTTATGGATTTCTAATCTTTGGTTTTGTAATAATCGTGTTACTTGGAACATTATTTCAAAAAAAAGAATGGAAAAATTATATTCGAATTGCTTCTTCTTCTAAAATAGAAGGTGAAGTAGAAAGCATTTGGAATAATAGAGGTACGTTTATGGTTTTAAAAAATGGTCAAAAATATGATTTGCCATTTTCAGAAAACAATGCATATGATCCATCTTTTATAGGCAGTTTTATAAAAAAGGGGGATTTTGTTTTTAAGAATTCATATTCAGACTCATTGTACATATACAGAGGTAAAGTAAAATATTATTTCATTATTAAATAACCCCCTAGCTCGGCATTCTAAGACATATGCAAATAAAATAGAATATTTATTTTTGTAGTGGCAAATAACGACCGACGGCGACAGTTAAGCCAAAGGCTATGCTAGGGGTGGTTTGATTGCGACCACACTTTTTTTGTTTACAGCAGGTATCGAACCTGCTGTAAACAAAGCCAAATAACCCCGTTAGCGCGAATCTGTGATTCGTGCTTTTTTTTAACGTAGCTTTTAACGGCTAATGCCGGAAAAGGAAATGACTAACCTCGGCCTAAGCATAATAGTCAACTACGCTTTATAGAAACAATCAGTTTTTATAAATAAATTGCTAGCTTCGCTTAACTGAAAAATTACAGCAACATAATAGCAAATAACAAATTACTTAAAGCATAGTTAAAAACCAGACTTAGCTGGGGCAAGCAGAGGCCCGAATTACAAATTCGAGCCAACGGGGATTATAACATTTAAAAACGACAAAGATATGAAACAATATATTCTAATAGTCATCCTGTTTTTACCAATGGGTATATTTGCGCAAAGCGTAAGTTCTATATCTAGCGATATGTTCTCTAGCATCAATCAATTTAAAAACAGCATCACAGATGAGGATGAATGTCGGCATCAAATATCCATAATCGACGATTTAGTAAATGATGTTGATAATCTTTTATATGATACTAATGATTCTTATGAAATAAAGGAATTACGTCAGCTAAAACGAAAATTAGAAGCCGTTGAAGACTATATGGGTACCCTAGGTGTTGGTAGAATGTCTTTTGTGAAAGAAGAAGATTTTTATTTAGCAAACGGCATCATTGGCGGTTCAATTGCAGAAATTAGCAAAAGCCTCTGTGCTCAAATAATGTCAGTAACAATAAATGAGTATGTAGCTTTTGTGGCGTTAAACAAACAAAGTGAAACTGTACAAGTTACAGTTGATTGGAATTTTTATGGTTCATCAAAAGGTGGCATAATGGAAATGGGATTGGCAGGTTTGTCATTTAGAAGGTTTGCCGATAATAGTAATGATACTACAAAAAAGAGAATTATAATTAAAAGTGTTAGTTGTAAAACATTTAATTAGACCAAAAAAGTATATATCCTTAAATTAAACGCAATGGGAGAATTTTTGGCTAATCAATTAGAAGCAATATTACGCTTGGGAGCATGGATAGGGTTTAACGCATTGGGCATATTTATTTATTCTAAATCGAAGAAAGGTGGCCAACAAGTAGGTTGTGCTACTTCCATTTTACTGGCGATAATTTTCATTTTAGCCGAGGTTTGTCTCTTTTTTGAATTCTCCTTGTTTTCTATGGAAAATAGAATTCGTCATATTATGCTGGAGAAGTAATTCCTGTACCAGAAGCGCTCCTTTTGACGGTTGACAAAATCGTACAAAACATAGCAGAATTTAAAACCAAATGGAATTCTTTTGAAACGTATTAAAAATGATAGTTGTTGTAAATATATGCACAAATGTTTTATCTGGGTTCTGAACTGGAATTTAAGATGGAAAGCGGTAATTCGATAGAACAGCTTCTCTTTCCAAATAAAAAACAAGCAAATGAAAGAATATAATATTTGGTAGTTTATGGCACTAATAGAAGACGAATTGAAAATACCTAAGGTAAAAGACTTGCTTGATCTTAGATTAACTTTGCCTCGGGCTAAGCGTAGTTTACAACTACGCTTTATAAAAACCGGCAGTTTTTACAAATTAATTGCTGGTTTCGCTATACTGAAGAATTGCAGTAAAGTAATGGCAGATAATAAGTTAACTTGAGCGTAGTTAAAAACTACGTTAAGAAGGTGTATTGTTTGAATAACCCATTATTGTATAGCGATCGCAATGGATAGGTGTGGGGAATTTTCAAACCTTTTGTTAAATTTGGGAATTGGGTAAAAAAGTCGTTCGACAATTTGGGCGATTGGATGACAAAGAATAATGTCTAAATAGGGATTGGTACGAACATAAATCCTGGTGGAGGAACTCCTTCTTATAATGCCAATATCAATGGGCAGGAGGTCTTTAACTCAGCCAATATAAGCCAGTTCAATCCGGCAATTAATGTTGAAAGAGGTCTAAATCAAATGAGGTCCTCTTATGGATTGTACATCGACAACCTAAATAGCTGGGATTTGGCGGTTGATCAGGGAATTAGGAGTAGTGTGAGTATGGGGAGTCCCGCAGGTGGAGGGGGTTATGATTTTGGAAGGACAAATAATGCATTTAGTTTGGCCGGTCTTGGCTGGGGAATCAACGAGAATGTTTGGGTTAATAATGGTCAATGGTTAGGAAAAAATCTAAAATATAATTCGCTTACCTGGGGAGGCAATCAATGGACAGGGGCCCGTTCAATCGCATTGAAAAGTGCAAAATTTGCAAAAGTCCTTGGTGAATATGCTTTTTATGTAAATGCCGCATACAGTCTTTATGGTGTTGGTAGTGGACTTTATACACAAGATTACTCTAAAGCAATGTTTTCCGGAATGTCAGGAATATATAGTGGTATAGCAACTTATGGTGGAATACCTGGATTGGTAATCGCAGGACCTTTGGTCTTTATTGATGCAACTATTGGCCTCGATACTTACATGCAGAATCAGATTGATGTTGGAATACAACGTGGAAATCAAATAAGTAATGGGAATTATTCAATGTGGGCTTATCCGAGGTTTGGCCAAAGTGTACGTTAAAAGTTATAGTTATGTGGAAATCGTATAAATATCTATATTACAAGCTTTACAAATTATTTGTAAGGATAAATGGGAAAAATGATATTCCTGAATATACAGCAATGTTTGCTATTGCGACTTTATTATTTTGTAACTTGTTTGCAGTACTTAATGCAATAAATGTGTTTTCCCCATTCTGGGATTATCCTGAGATTTCAAGAGGACGTTTTTTTATATATCTTATCCCATATACTTTGATATTTTATTTTGCTTTCGTTTTTAATGGAAAATATAAGAGGATAATAAAAGAGTTTAAAAAAGAGGGAGAGGAACAAAGAAAAAAGGGAAAGAGAAATGTTATTCTTTATATGGCTATTTCTTTGCTCTTGGTAATTGCTTCACTTTCACTTATTGTTATGAAAAATGAAGGAGTAATTTAATAACAAATAAACGTAGAAAGCCCGGGCTTTTTTATGTCTTAGAACTTCGCTTTTCCATCCAAAAGGTCTTTCATCCTTTTTTTAGTCAGCATAGAATTAATAATCTTAATCGTATCCGCCCGAGCAAGTGGGTATTACAGAGTAAGCCTACGGCGTACTACATATTGTGTGACTGAGTGTCATCTCTTTTCTTTGAAGGAAAAAACTGAGTTTTTAACTCTGCCAATGGGAATAGGTTCAATCCGGCAGTTAATGTTGAAAGAGGGTTAAATCAAATGAGGTTCTCTAATGGATTGTACTCTCAAAGTTTGAGTAATTGGGATCAGGAAATTGATCGGGGAATTGGGGGGAGTGTGAGTATGGGGGGTGCCCAAGGTGGTGGGGGTAGTTGGGTATTTGGACAATCAATTGACTTTACTTTAGCAACTCCAGGTGGTGGTTATAATATTGAAGGAGGCTACCTTATTGGAGATAATGGAAAACAAGGAAAAGAATTTGTCTCACAGGGTGTTGCTTTTGGGCTTGAAGCTTCTATGGGCTGGAATGTAATCATTATTAAACCTAATAGTAATTTTAATTTTGGTGATTTAGAAGGAATGGGAGATAGTTGGACACTAAATATTGGGATATTTTCTTTAAGTGCTTTTGGTAATAGTTCTCCAGGCTATCCGGAAAACTCCGTTTTTGATTCTTACAAAGGGTTAAAAATTGGTATTGGAGCTGGAATTGGCGGTGATACTGCGCCAAATTCAAATACAAAATTTCAAAACTGGATTCCAGAAGGTCTGAAAAATATAGATTGGGATAATATTCACTGGCATTAAAACAATATTGACTATGAAATCTTTATTTATAATATTATTTGTAATATTTGCAAGTATTTATGGGATAACAGCAATTTACACTAAAATGCTTTTGAAAAAAAATAACACAAGCGTTACTTTTTTTTATACAGAATTTTCAGATTATAAGAATCTGTGGATTTTGGCAAAAAAGCAAAAAAAATTGAACCCTTTGTTGTTTTTATTTATTTCATCAACAATACTTTCATTACTTATGTTTTTTTTAATTATAATATGCTAATTGAAAGTATAAACAGACAGTTCGGGTATCATCAAGGAGGCTGGCTTGGTTTTACAAACACAAGCTAAATATAAAAGTCACTATAAAAACAAAAGCCCGGCTGGGCTTTTGTTTGCTTTCTATTTTACTTTTCTAAGCTTTCTAACCTTCGAAGCTCTTCGGCTACCGTGAGTAATACCAAGAACAACAACTTCAGAGGATTTAATTTTATAAATGATATTCCAACTCATACATACCGCTTTTCGGTAAATCTTAGTTTTGGTCGGAATTTCTTCGCACTCCCGAAATGCCAAAGGGTTCTGCTCAATACGGTCTATTGTTTCAAATATGTTATCACCGACACGGATAGCGTTTAAAGGCTGGTGTTTGATGTAAGCAATGTAGCCCGTAATATCATCAATATTTTGGAGGGCGCTTTCGGTTACTCTTAACGAATAAGTTTTTGGAGCTTTTTCTTTTGTGTTGCCCATCGTTGTTTAGCTTCTGTTATACTTACAGTTGGGGAATCTTCGGCATACTCAACCCATTTTTTAAAATCTTCTTCGCTTATTGGTTCACCAGGCAAAGCATATGAATTTAAATCGGGTTCTTTTACAATCCGTATCAAATGCTTATGCTCTAAGTCTTGTAAAGCCTTTAAAGAGTTGTTATTTGTAAGTTCTATTGTTACTGTTTGCATAAGATAGTTTTTACATTGAATAAGCTTGCCTTGCTTTGGCATCCCTTAAAAAAGTATCAATTACGAAATAAAGCTTTGATTTAGTATCAGTATCAAGCTTCTCAATATCTTCTAAGCGTTTAATGTCATTTTGGTTATACTTTGCAAAAGCACTTTTGCCTAAAAGATAATCTACAGTTACCCCAAATACATCAGCTATTTTTTGAGCCATCTCAATAGAAGGAGCATTCTCGTTACGTTCGTACTTCCCAATAATGTCTCGTGAAGCATTAACCGCTTTTGCAAGGTCTGCTTGAGACCATTTATTTTGCTTACG
>CAZAST010000164.1:0-5713 GCA_964487805.1 uncultured Syntrophaceae bacterium | reverse complement strand
GTCCGGATTGACGGCGGTCATCGCCCTGGGCGCGTTTGTCAATATGGCGGCGGTTATGGGGCTTGTCCCCACGAAGGGATTGGTGCTCCCCTTCCTCAGTTACGGAGGGACCTCACTCGTCATGTGCATGATGGTTATCGGCATATTGCTGAACATATCGTCCCGCCGCGGGCAGGAGGAGGCCACGGCGGAGACCGCATGAACGGGAGTACCCGGGGGAGTCATCCGTGGTGGGCCTATGGAGAAGAATGGAATCAGAATCATGCTGGCGGGAGGGGGAACAGGGGGACATCTCTTCCCCGCCATCGCCCTTGCCGAGGAATTTATGGAACGGTCGCCCATGAATGAGGTGCTGTTCATAGGAACCGAAAAAGGCCTGGAGGCCAGGTTGCTTCCACGGCTGGGTTTCCCGCTTCGAACGATTACCGTGGAAGGGATCAAGGGCAGAGGGCCCGTAAGGATGTTGGGAAGTCTGCTCAAGATCCCCCGGGGTATGGCACAGTCCTTTTCGATTCTGCGCGAATTCCACCCCCATATCGCTCTGGGAGTGGGGGGGTATGCATCGGGTCCGGCGGTACTGACGGCTCATTGTATGGGCATAAAGACGGCCATTGCGGAGCAGAACGCGCTCCCCGGTACCACAAACAGGATTCTGGGAAGATTTGCTGACAGGGTGTTCCTTACCTTCCCCGACCGGGAGGGACGCTTCGCGTCCGAGAAGACCATTGTAGCGGGGAACCCCGTGAGGAGGGCGTTTACAGGAGGAATGATCAGAACCAGCCGGGATGAAAAGACCTTTTCGATCCTTGTTTTCGGAGGGAGTCAGGGGGCGCGAGCCATCAACCGGGCGGTTATGGAGGCTTTGCCCTATCTGGAGGACATGAAAGAGGTACTGGTAATAGTTCACCAGACGGGAACGAGAGACGCCGATGAGGTGTCCGCCGCCTATCGCGACCATGGAATCCGTGCCGAGGTGCGTCCCTTTATCGAAGACATGGCCTCCGCCTACGGAGCGGCCGATCTCCTCATATGCAGGGCGGGAGCGACCTCCATCGCCGAAATAACCGCCATGGGCAAGGCGTCGATCCTGATTCCCTACCCTTTCGCAGTGGGAGGACATCAGGAGATGAACGCCCGGGTTCTTGCCGATGCGGGCGCGGCGGAGATGATACTCAAGGAACGGCTCGAGGGGGAAGCACTTGCCGGGGCCATCAGAGGGCTTGCCGAAAGCCCGGAAAAGATACGCCTGATCGAAGCGGCGTCCGCACGATTCGGCAATGTCAAGGCGGCGGCCCGCATCGTGGATGAATGCATGGCATTACTGGACGAAAAATCAGTGGTACAGACCGGGAGAATCTGATGTACAGAAGGGTGAAGAACATACATTTTGTCGGAATCGGGGGGATCGGCATGAGCGGTATTGCCGAGGTTCTTCTGAATCTGGGATACGCGATCAGCGGGTCTGATCTGGAACACACCGACATCACGGCGAGGCTTGCGTCGCTCGGGGCTCGGATATTTCACGGCCACCGATCGTCGAATCTCACCGATGCCGATGTGGTGGTGAAATCCACGGCCGTCGGCGAAGAGAATCCCGAGGTCATGGAGGCCCACCGGAGGAATATTCCGGTTATCCCGCGGGCCGAGATGCTGGCCGAACTCTTGAAACTGAAATACTCCATAGCCGTATCGGGGTGCCACGGGAAGACGACAACCACCTCCATCATCTCCACCGTCCTCTCCCACGGCGGCCTTGACCCGACGATGGTGATCGGGGGGAGGCTGGACAGCATCGGGAGCAACGCGCGACTGGGTGAAGGGGAGTTTATCGTTGCTGAGGCGGACGAGAGCGACGGATCCTTTCTCAGCCTGAATCCCTACCTTGCCGTCATTACCAACATCGATCGCGAACACCTGGACTATTATCCAGGCATCGGGGAGATCAAGGATGCCTTCCTCCGGTTTGCCAACTCGGTTCCCTTCTACGGAGCCGTCATCCTGTGCGGCGACTGCGACAATGTGCGGGATATCCTGCCGCGGGTAAAAAGGAAGGCCATCACTTACGGCATATACAACGAAGCCGATTTCAGGGCGGCCGACATCTCCTTCAAGGGACTGACGTCCCGATTTTCCCTTTATCAGGGAGAAGAGCGCCTGGGAGAGATCGAAATGCAGGTCCCGGGGCTGTTCAACGTCTATAACACCATGGCGGCGGTAGCCGTCGGCATGGAGCTTGGAATGGATTTTTTAACCATCCGGGAGGGGGTGCAGACCTACCGGGGCGTTCACCGCCGGCTCGAGATCAAGGGACAGGCCGGCGGCGTGACAGTCGTTGATGATTACGGTCATCACCCCACAGAGATCAAGGCGGTGCTGGGGGCCGCGCGGCATGCATGGGAGGGCAGATTGATCGTCGTCTTCCAGCCCCACCGGTATACGCGCACCAGGGCGCTCTTCGATGATTTCCTCGATTCCTTCGATGACGCCACGGCGCTGATCTTGACCGATATATATGCTGCGAGCGAGAGGGAAATACAGGGGGTTCATTCCATCAATCTCAGAAAAGGGATTCAGGAGCATGGCCATGGCGATGTTACCTATCTGTCGAGCTTCGGCGAGATTGAGGACCATCTGTGCGCTATTGTACAGCCGGGGGATGTGGTTCTGACGCTGGGGGCGGGGAACGTGTGGAGAATAGGCGAAGATCTTCTGGAAAGGCTGAAGGGGAGATGACGGGAGCGGCCGGGATGATCGCTGATTCACCGATTACAGCCAGATTGAGCGCAATCGCCGTCGGGAAGGTGCTCTTCGATGAGCCCATGTCCTCCCACACCTCCATGGGCGTCGGAGGGAATGCTGACGCGCTGGCCTTTCCCGATACGGTCGAGGAACTCGGCAATTTGGTCACGTATCTCCGAAAGGAGGGGATCGCCGTTCTCCCCGTGGGAAACGGGACGAACCTCATCGTGAGGGATGGCGGGTACCGGGGGGTGCTGGTTTCCCTGGAAAGGCTCCGGAAGCTTGAAATAACAGGAGTCGAGGAGAGCGGAGATGCCCTCGTTCATGCCCAGGCGGGGGTCTCCTTTGCAGGGCTGGTTGATTTTTCGCTGCGGGAATCACTCACGGGGATGGAATTCTGCGCGGGGATACCGGGAAGCGTGGGCGGTGGTGTCAGAATGAATGCCGGAGCGTGGGGACGAGAAATGAAGGATGTTATTTCGTCGGTGACAATCCTCGATGCCGGGGGCCGGATAGGGGATATGCCGAGGAAGGATCTCCTCTTCGAGTACCGGAATCTCGATCTCCCCGCGGGTGCGATCATCACCGGGGCAACGTTTCGTCTCGCAAAGGGGGACAGCGCAGCGATCCGCGAGCGGATTGCCGAGATCCTGGAGAAGCGGAAAGAGAGGCATCCTCTCACCTTTCGGAGCGCGGGCTCCGTGTTCAAGAATCCCCCGGGGAACACGGCGGGGAAGATGATCGAGGAGGCCGGTCTCAAGGGGCTCAGGATCGGAGGGGCTGAGATCTCCGAGAAGCACGCAAATTTTATTGTGAACAGGGGGGGTGCGGCGGCGGCGGATGTCATCGCCCTGATTGATGAGATCCGTAGGAGGATCCTGGATGCGAGAGGAATCCTCCTTGAGCCTGAACTGAAAATCATCGGGGATGAACAATGAAAAAATCCCTCACATCACCTGTGGCGCACGGGAGAAACAAGTCGAAACGACGGGCGGTGGCGGTTCGCCGCGAGATCTTCAAGATCCTCGGGATCGTCGGGTTTGCCGGTCTTCTGGCGTTCATCATGGTCTACGCTTACAACTACGCCCTGTGCGCCGATTATTTTCTCTTGAAGCACGTCATAGTGCGGGGGGCCAAGAGGGTCAGCGGGGAGGAGTTAAAGACGCTTGCCGGGATATCGGCTCCCCTCAATATCCTCACGGTGAATCCCGAGAAGATGGCACAGGCGATCGAGAAAAACCCGTGGATCAGGCACGCTTCCGTAGGGCGTGAGTTCCCCGACAGGCTTGTCATCGAAGTTGCCGAGAGAAAGGCCGCGGCTCTTCTGAAAAAGGAAGGCGAGATGTATCTGATCGATCGGGACGGAACGGTATTCAAGAAATTCGAAGCGGGCGACGGGGTGGATGTCCCGGTGTTAACCGGCTTCTATCGGGACAAGAACCTGCGAGGTGACCTCTTGAAAAAAACCTTTGCCTTCCTGGATTACCTCTCCGGAAGGGATCACTTTCCGCGGATATGGAACGTGTCTGAGATTTATGTCGATGATATCTATGATTTTTCTGTCGTGACGGATAACCATCTCGTTTTGAATCTCGGCTTTGAAGATTATGACCGGAAGTTGAAACGTCTACGGAGGGTAATGGCGGATCTGGCGCGAAGCGGTTTTGAAGGACGATCTCTGAATATCGATCTTCAGGACCCCAACAGAGTGGTTGTTCAGCAGGGAGGCCTACGCGCACCCAAACAGGCGGCGGCACGGCGGAAGACAAAGATATGACGATTTCTGACACGAGGGGACCCGTTTCGCGCGTCCGCGGCGGCAGGAAGGATGAGTAGATGGCTAAGAGGGATAACATCGTCGTAGGTCTGGATGTGGGAACGACGAAAATATGCGTCATCGTCGGGGAGGTTACGAATGCCGGGATCGATATCATCGGAATCGGCACGCACCCTTCAAGCGGTCTGCAGAAGGGGGTTGTGGTCAATATCGACAGCACGATGGATTCGATCAAGAAAGCGGTGGAGGAAGCTGAACTGATGTCGGAATGTGACATACGGTCAGTCTTCACCGGTATCGCGGGAAGCCACATCAAGGGGATGAACAGCCACGGCATCGTGGCCGTCAAGGGAGGAGAAGTCGGCGAATATGACGTCAAGAAGGCGCTGGAGGCGGCCCAGGCGATCGCTATCCCCCTGGACAGAAAGGTGATTCACATACTGCCCCAGTATTACATCGTTGACGAGCAGGACGGAGTGAAGAATCCCATCGGGATGTCGGGGGTCCGGCTTGAAGCCAAGGTACATGTCATTACCGGCTCAGTCACCTCCGTGCAGAATATCATCAAGTCCGTCAACCGCGTGGGTCTCGACGTGAATGACATTATTCTGGAGCCCTTGGCGTCCAGCGAGGCGATTCTCAGCCAGGACGAAAAGGATCTGGGGGTTGCCCTGATCGATATCGGCGGTGGAACCACCGACATCGCGGTCTTTGCCGAGGGGAGCATCCAGCATACCGCCGTTCTCCCCCTGGGAGGGAATTATGTGACCAACGATATATCCGTCGGACTGCGCACCCCCGTACTGGAGGCTGAAAAGATAAAGATCAAATACGGTTGCGCCTATACCCCCATGATCCCGCAGAATGAAATCATTGAGGTTCCCAGCGTGGGGGGAAGGAAGGCGCGCAATGTGTCACGGCAGGTGCTGGGCGAGATCATTGCGCCCCGCATAGAGGAGATACTCGGTCTTGCCCATCGGGAGATCGTCAGATCCGGGTATGACGACCTTCTTGCCGCAGGGGTTGTCCTGACCGGGGGGACGGCCATGCTCCAGGGGATAACGGAACTGGCCGAGCAGGTTTTCAACGTCCCCGTCAGGAAGGGCTCTCCGGTGGGTGTCGGAGGTATTACGGATATCATCAACACCCCGATATATACGACGGCGGTGGGACTGGTGATATACGGCAGCAGGGATC
>CAZAST010000163.1:0-5737 GCA_964487805.1 uncultured Syntrophaceae bacterium | reverse complement strand
TCTGTATATGAAGTTGTCGAAATAAGAAATACAAATATTGTTTTTCTACCAAGATATTTAAAATTAATTTAATTTTAATATCGTTTACATGTTTAAACATGTAAACTAAATATATCTATGAATTGGATTAATGTTAAAAGTGGTCTAATGATAGGATAAATGAAAATATAAAGGAGATTTTGTAGAATATGTCAAAAAATACTGTTAGTGTGTTTAGGATTGATTATGAGCTTATGCCCAACATGAACCCGTGGACGGTATATATTGCAGCCTTTTCAAATGATGAAGCATATGCACATCTTTGTAAAACTGTAAATAAACCATTACGTGTTACATCAACAACATTAGTTTGTAGATTAGATGATCTTTCAAAAGAAATTAGACAAAATGTTATAAATGCGTTTTTAAACTCAAAGGGAAAAAACGTTAATGAAAAACAATCTAATGAAGAAACTAATCATGAAACACAAAAAAAAGTTAAAAAATAACTTTACATTAAAATAAAATTCTGTTATAATGAATTTAATGGTGGTGATATAAAGGATTACATCAACTATGAACTGAAATAAAATTATTGCACCCGTAAGGGTATAATAAGTTTTAAACTATCTTTTATGAACGTTCCCCATTATAGAAAATATTATTTAGTAGTGATTGTTTGAGTTACTTCATATGGCAAAAATACTTAAACTGAATGTTCTCTAAATTAAATTATAATAGGAGTTTAAAAAAATGTTTACACATGAGGGTGCAAAAGCAGATATTTTAACAATAGAAGAACAATTAAGACGTTCTGTTTTAAATTGTTTATTGTGGGATAATACTTTTTATGAAAATGGTGTTGATATTAAAGATAGGATTACATCTTTATCCAAAGAATGTGATCCTAAATTTTTATCATATCTTGCAATAGAAGCAAGACTTAAATATAAATTAAGATCAGTACCATTACTTTTAGCTAAAGAATTAGCCACAAGAGGTGGCAATGTTGTTAGTTATACATTAGAAAAGATTATAAACAGACCCGATGAAATAACAAAATTTATGTCATTATATTGGGAAAACGGAAAAACATCAATATCCAATCAGGTTAAAAAAGGTCTTTCAAAATCATTTAATAAATTCAATGAATATCAATTATCAAAATGGAATATGAATAAGGATATATCATTACGTGATATTATGTTTTTAGTACATGCGAAACCAATAGATGAATATCATGAATTGTTATTTAATAAACTTGCTGATAATAAACTGGAAACACCTGAAACATGGGAAGTTGGGTTATCTAAATGTACAAATGATATTGAAAAAAAAGAAATATGGGAAAATCTATTAAAACAAAACAAATTGGGTGCTTTAGCTTTATTAAAAAATATTCGTGGTATGCAAAATGTTAATGTTAATATTAATTTAATTAAAGAAGCTTTTGAAAAAATTAATGTCGAACGTGTTTTACCTCATAGATTTGTAACAGCATATAGATTTATTGATAAAGAATTATTGCCTTATTTACAGAAAGCAATGCTTAAATGTATTGAAAATAAACAAAAACTTTCAGGAAAAACGGTTTTACTCGTTGATGTTTCGGGTTCAATGGAATCTAAACAGTCTTCAAAATCTGATTTAAGTCGTTTGGACATTGGTATTGGTTTATCTATTTTGTTGAAAAATTTATGTGAAGATATTAAAATTTATTCTTTTTCTAATGATTTAGTATATGTTAGAACAAAAAATTTAAATGGTTTTGAATTATATGATAAAATATCAAAATCACAACATAATAGTGGTACATATCTTGGTAAATCTTTATATGAAGCACAACTAGAAAATGTAGACTGTGATCGTATTATTGTTATAACAGATGAACAATCGCATGATGATTTGAAAAGAACAGATTTTAGAAAAAATACATACATAATGAATATTGCACCATATAAAAATGGTATATCTTTTGATGATCAAGATAATATATTTAGAATAAATGGATTTTCGGAAAATGTGGTTGATTTCATCTTCGAGTATGAAAAACCATTAATTGATTTAACTGATAAATTAGATGATTTGTTTAACATTGTATGGGAATATAAATGATAATATACTTTAATATTAAAAAAGATTTAGAAAAACAATTAAATTCAATAACCAAATTAAAAGGTAAAGATGTTGAATGTATTGTTATGGGTTGGACACCAACAAATAAAAAAGAATATGCTTCAACATTATTGAAACAAACGGAATTGTTAGAAAAGTATATTAAAACAGTACCAATTGTAATATTCGATGAGTATATGAAAATTACAACAGATGAATACAATTGGTTGAAGAAATTTAAAACATTTTTATTTCAACCAACATTAAGCCATAGAAACGGTTTTAATTACCTACCGAATTGGACTAATATAAAGAAAATTGATGATATTGAATTAAATGAATATGAAAGACATATTCATTTAGGATTTATTGGTGATTTAATAGATAAAACAAAACAATTTGATAAATATTTTGTTTCAACAAAATTATTAAATGGTGATTTAAACATTCATTATAAAAGTTCTATTAATATACCAGATGAATATTATACTGAATATAAAAGACTTAATATAACACATAAAAATATGTTATATAAAGATGTTCAATACACTGTTATATTAGGAAATAAAAATGATTATACATTAGGTTGTTTACATTCAAATTATTTTACTGCAATAGAAAATAATTGTATTCCATTTATACCAAATGAACATAGGTATTATAATGCTTTACCTTTTGTAACAAATGATACAAACAATTGGTTTGATTTTTATAAAAACATGTATGATAAAACATATGTTGGTTTATTATTAGAAATATATGAAAATATTAAAAAATATTATCCAGAAATGGATGTTAAATATACAGCGGAAAAAATTAAACATGTTATAGAAAAATAATTATGGATGAATTGGATATTATAGAAATAATTTTTGATTAAATACAAAAAAATAAAAATGTGGGGTGTTAAATATGTCAAAAATAGATATTGTTGTTAGTCGGGATTTAACTATAAATTGTGGTAATTATACATCAATAAAACCATCAATTTCATTAACCGTTAAAGATGTTGAAGATATAGATATTGCTGATACATATAAAAAAATGAGTGATAAATTAAGTACATTATTAGCAGTTGAAATTGTTGCATTATCAAATGAAATGGAATCAGCACAAGAAATGGGTTATAAACAATACAAAAAAATGATTGAGAATGCTATTGATGCTCATGGTGGCATTGATGGTTTTTTAAACAATATAAATGATTAATTAATAGAAAGGATTGTATATGGAACAAATGATGTCAATGAACCGTAAAACAGGGGAAACAAATGAAATTAAACAACCGATGTTTAAAAATAGAAAAGAATTAAGACAATCTTTTCTACCAAAAATTGGTGATATTGTTAACGAATGTAAAGTAATGTATGTACATGATGGAAAATTTCAATTTTCGGCAGAAGGTAGTATTTTACCACCTGTAGGAACAGAAATTGATATTGATGGTAAGATGTATATGGTAGATTTTGTAAACCCGTTAAAAAAGAGATATAATGCAATCTTTAAAGGATTTAAAAATAATGTTATTGAAGAAGCGCCAATCAATGAAGAAGAAATGGATGAATTAGTAAAAGTAATTTAAAAAAATGCCCTGTTAAAATATTTTAACAGGGCATTTTTTTTAGTTTTTCCAAATCTCACTAGGATCAACAGTATTTATCCAAAATTTTTGTGGCTCGCCAGTATCCCATCCATCATTGTCATTCTTAATTAAATCAATGTTTTTTGTTTCAATTGTCATTTCTTTATTTAATTCATCAAAAAAATCTTCAAACATATTTTTTTCTCCTTTTTCTTCTTATAATACCATAAAAAAATTAATTTGTCAAGTTTTTAATGTATTGTTTTAATGTATCAACAATGTATTCTATTTCTGTTATTGTTAATTCAGGATAACTAGGTAACATTAAACATTCGTATGATAATATGTTAGCAATTGTATCATCATATTTATAACCAATATTATAAAGATGTTTATGTCTATACATCGGATAGAACATTGGTCGTATTTCAATATTATGTTCATTAAAATATTTTTCAATATGATCATATGAATTCAACCCAACTATTCTTATCCCAAACATCCAATTAGACATTTCTGTATTTTTATCAGTTTGTTGAATTTTGATACAATCTATATCAGATAATAATTTTCTATATAAATCGAATATTTTTTGTTTCTTTTCAATTATTTCATCAATAATTTCTAATTGTCCATATATTATCGAAGCGGATATATTATTTAATCTATAATTATATCCTAGTTCATCATGTATATAACGTTTTGATGATTGTCCCTGACCGTGTATTTTTTTAGCATATTCATATACATCTGTATTATTTGTTAAGAATGCACCAGCTTCACCACCTGTTATATTTTTATTAGCAAAAAATGATATTGATGTACACAAACTATCTGATCCAATGTTTTTATTGTTATATTTACCTAAAAATCCTTCACAAGCATCTTCAACTATAACAATATTTGGATAACGTTGTTTAATATAATCAATATTAACTATTGAACTTATATTATGAACGACTAACATGGCTGTATTAAAATAATTAACAACGAACGGCATTTTTTTATTAATACACCATGTATCAATATCAGCATCAACAGGTATCAAATTATATTTGTCACCATCAAATAAAAATCCATTCCATGCAGCAACATATACATTATTTGGTACAATTATATTTTTTATATACGGTTCAAATCGTTGAAGTGATTTTGACATAAGGTGCACTGCCGCTGTACCAGAATTTACAAGTAGAACATGTTTTATCTTTAACATATCCTTTAATTTATCTTCTACTTTTTCTTTATATTCACCTTGTGATGAAATCCAACCAGAATTTATTGCATCATGTGCATATTTTAATACATTTTCTGGTAAATATGGTTTATAAATAGGGATTTTTTTATTCATAATCATATTCCCCTTCATCTTTTAAATCTATGAAACCATATCCATATTGATAATAATCATTTTTTTTATAAGATTGTTTTTTATCATCATTAACAATTTCTTTTACTTTTTTTTCTTTATCAATAATCAAATCATCAAACATTATTTAATGTACCTTCTTCTTTTATTAATCGAATATCATTATCAACCATTCTATTTACAAGTTCTTTAAATGGAATTTCTGGTTTCCAGTTTAACATGGTTTTTATTTTTGTTGGATCGCCTAATAAATAATTAACATCTGATGGTCTATAAAATTCTTTATCAATTATTAAATATTTATATGGGTCAAGACCAACTCTGTCGAAAGCAAGTTCTAAAAATTCTCTTACACAATGTGTTTCACCTGTTGCTACAATAAAATCGTCTGGTGTACCGTGTTTAAGTATTAATAACATTGCTTTTGCGTAATCAAGCGCATGACCCCAATCTCTATATGTATCAATGTTTCCCAATCTTAATTCGTTTTGAAGACCACATTTTATTCTAGCAACTGCTTTTGTGATTTTTCTTGATACAAAAGTATCACCCCTTCTTTCACTTGCATGATTAAAACATATTGAATTTGAAATAAACATATTATATGATTTTCTATAATTTCGTGTTATATGATATGCATAGACTTTTGCTGCAGCGTAAGGACTTTCAGGACTTAACACAGTATTTTCATT
>CAZAST010000162.1:0-5764 GCA_964487805.1 uncultured Syntrophaceae bacterium | reverse complement strand
GCGACGGCCGGATCGGGGGATGTTCTCACCGGGACGATCGCGGCCATGTTCGGCCTGGGACTTTCCATCGAAGAGGCCGTTAAAAAGGGGGTTTTCATCCACGGACTCGCCGGCGATCTCGCCGCCGATTATGAGGGAGAAGACGGTATCACTGCCCAGGATATTATGGAATACCTTTCGCTCGCGCTGAAAATGGATCGTGAAGGAATGGACGAAGCACTTAATGCCAAGTATGCGGGGCTGGTTATGGTGTGACCCGGATCCCCGTATGTGTTTCCCCGGAGCGGACATCACTGAGTCTGTTCTTTTTTCCGTTTTCCCGTGGACGACATGCAGGAGTCTCCCCCCAACGTGCGCTTGGAGGATACTTCCATTAGTATTAGAAAGTACTGGCAATCTCTCGGATTGCTTCCACTCTTTATTCTGGCCCATTTTGGCCACCACCTGCTGACGGCACTCCCCGTTCCCCTGTTGCCTCTGATCCGCAACGATTTCAAGTTGGATTATACACAGGCGGGTCTGGTGATTTCGGCCTTCACGCTCTCGTATGGGATAGGCCAGTTGCCGGCGGGCTGGTTTACCGATCGAATCGGACCTCGCCTGATAATCACACTCGGGATTTGCGGCGTGGCCGTTGCTGGCCTTTTAGTGGGTTTATCCTATACGTATATGATGATGATTGCGTGCCTGATTTTAATGGGAATCATGGCAGGCGGATATCATCCCGCTGCGCCGCCGATGATCAATGCGTCGGTTGAACCGAAGAAGCGTGGAACCGCGCTCGGTCTCCACATGATTGGCGGCAGCGCCAGCTATTTCCTGGCACCGATTATTGCCGCGTCCATTGCCGTACACTGGGGGTGGAGAGGTTCTTTCATCGGCCTGGCTGTTCCGGCCATGATATTCGGTATCATCTTTTTTCTGGCCTTGGGAAGAATCGAATCAGCGAAGGCGAAGGGTGGTGCCGCGCCTGTTGTCGAGGTGGAGAGTTTCCCGCAGCCCCATCGGACGCGGCGGCTTGTCGTCTTTATCATCCTCACCACGTTTTTAAACGCCATCATTTTTGCTTCGGCGTCATTTATTCCTCTTTTCCTCGTTGATCATTTCAATGTAGCGGAGGGGACGGCCGTCGCCTCGATGGCTTTCATGTATTCCGCCGGTCTCTGGGCCAGCCCCCTGGGGGGATATCTTTCGGATCGATGGGGGAGGGTCCCTATTATCCTGACCATCTGCTTCGTGGGAGTGCCTGTTCTCTGGTCGATTCATTTCGTCACTAGCAGTGTCGGGATTTATGTCATACTGCTGGCGTTTGGAATCATATCCTATTTTCGTATGCCTGTGTCAGAATCCTATATTGTGGCACAGACTTCGGTCAAGAACCGCTCCACCATCCTGGGTTTTTACTACTTCGGCGGCATGGAGAGCGGAGGCATCGTGACGCCGGTCATGGGATATATGATCGATAGATTCGGATTTTATCTGAGCTTCACTATACTCGGAATATCACTGTTATTGGTAACGCTCATATGCGCATTCTTCATCTGGGGCGACCGGGGTTAGGGATCGGGGTTGCTCGGATATATCAGTTAATAAGGTCGGAGACGCATTGTCGGCGAATGAGGATCGGATTTTCCCTGTGAATTCTAGTGGCAGTATCAAACAGGAGCTATCCGGGCATTTCAATATGGAGGGCGTACTGAAAGACGACGTAGAAAAGGTACACCGCCAGCAACCAGAAACCCTGCCATTTTCTGAACCATCCATCCCTGTTCATGAAAATGAAGGCCCGGAAAGAGTAAAGGATAATCAGCATGGCGGGGAAGTGAAATGTGAAAAAATTGGTTGGTATCGAAAGGGGTTTCACTGCAGCCGAAGCTCCGATGACGAAGAGACAGTTGAGAACGTCCGCTCCGACGATATTCCCGACGGTGATCTCCGGGTGCCCTTTTCGGATAGAGGATATGGCTGTCATCAGTTCGGGTAGCGAGGTTCCCAGCGCCACCATGGTGGCGGCGATGACATCCTCGGGAACACCGATCCTAAATGCGATCTCCGACGCCGCGGGGACCAGTATCCGTGCTCCACTGACCACCAGCAGCAGCCCTCCAACGATCATTACCCAGCAGAGCCCCAGATGTTTCAGCGCGCATTCCTCTTTCTCAGCTTCCGTGAACCCGGAACTCTGACGGGACCATCGGTAGGCCAGATACATATATCCTGCGAGAAGGGCCAGGAAGAAAAAACCCACCCATCGCTGCAGTATTGGCTCCCCCGGCGTTGAGGCGAGCGCGTAGACGGAGATGATAACCAGGAGGGTCGCAACACCAACCTGCACCAGCCCGGTTCTATGGAGGATAAACCGGTTGACCGGTATGGGCGCAAGTATGCAGGCAAGACCGAATATCAAACCGGTATCGGCGATGATGGAGCCGACGCCGTTTCCAAGGGCGAGTCCCGGATTTCCCATCCATGCCGCCATAACCGACACGAATGCCTCGGGCGTGGTGGTTCCCAGTGAGATGATGGTTGCGCCGATCACGATCTTGGAAAGGCCGGTACGTTGCGCCAGGGCAACAACGCCGTCCACCATCCAGTCCGCCCCCTTCGATAAAAGGGCTATGCAGATGATAATAATGACCAGCAGGAGCAGTGCCGGAATTCCCGCCATCAGATTATGAAGGGCATCCGTGCTCCACAGACAATTCAGATATTCCATGCGGCAGTCATCCCCGATAATTCATGCTGAGTAAGGTGCAGGCGTTCGGCGCACGGATGAACGTAACCTCTCTGTTATTACTTGAGATTCGCGATGAATGTATTTGAAGACTCAATCGACTCATTCATCTTTTTCACCAAACCGTCGATCTTTCCCCGCAAGGTCGCAAATTCAACCTTGAGAGAAGCAATCGCCTGGGCGTTGAGATTGTGTTTCAGGAACAGGACATTGTCGTAAAAGGTGCCTAGAACCGGCTTCATGCTTTTTTCCGCCTGGTGCATACTGGCGAGCATCCCGCGGTAGCGTGACCGCGTCGCCTCCAGTTGTTTTCTGCTCGTCTCGCGCAGATCGGCGCTCTTGTAAGCATTCAATTCACCTTTCCATTCGTCGAAAAGGGCGTCGGCGACCGATTCCACCCGATCGATCTGCGAGGACACCTCTTTGGCCGCCTTTTCGCAGTCTTCATACTCCGTGTTCAGCTTATCGTAAGCCTTTTTCAGATCCGTATCCTCGATGCGGATGACGGAGGCGAACTGTTCCAGCGCCGATTTGAACTGCTGCTGGGCCTCAACCTGGGAGTCACGCGCGTCTTTCACACGGTCGGCGAGGATGTCACGCTTGTGAATGCCGACCTTCTCCATGGCATCATAATATGTTTTGGCGCATCCGCCGAGGAGCGCCGGGAGCATCAATGCCACTGTGACAATGAAAGGAACGGATATTCGAGGTATGGTACGCATCATCTTATCCCCTTGTATATTGTGTATGCAGCGCTGTCACGCCCGAAAAACGGTTACGATGCCGATAGCGATGAAGCCGATCCCCGCAATGATGGAGAGGTATTTCTCACTGATGTAATTGGAGACGAAGCTGCCGGCGAGGACGCCGATTGCCGAGGCAACGACGAGAGCCAGCGCGGCGCCCGTGAAAACCGTCAGTTTGCTTACGCCTTTGTCCGTAGCGAACAGCATTGTGGCCAGTTGCGTCTTGTCGCCCAACTCCGCAATAAAGACGGCGGAAAATACGACTGCAAGGGTTTTTAAATCCACGGGACCTCTCCTTGTTCAAATCGCTGGCATTCTACCGACCAATGGATTCGGACGCAACAAAAAACTGTGCTTGAATCGTTGAAAATATAGGTGTTTATAAAACGGCCTCTTTTTAAAGGTTGCTTACTAATCTCCATATATTTAAAGGAAACTAACCAAGCACACGATATTCCGAACTTGTTCGGCCAGAAGAAGTCATCTCGTTGGCTCAATGCAAGGCACTCGAAGCCGATTTAAAACGTGTTCTGCCTCAAAATAGTTTGACAGTCGCAGGGATCAGGCTGTTTATTGACAACAAAGATCGACCACCTTGAATGTCTCGCCGTCGAACAGACCCCGGTCGCTCATTTTGAGGGAAGGGATTACGAGGAGCGCCATGAATGACAAGGTCATGAAGGGGGCGCGCAGCCGTGATCCCATCTCCTTTGCCATTCGGTCGAGCTGCGTGTACCCGCGTGCCACATCGGCATATGTTCCGTCGCTCATGATCCCGGCGACCGGGAGGGGGAGGAGCAGCTCCTGGTTTTCCGACACGGCGGCCAGCCCTCCTCCTCGCGCGATGACGAGGTTCACCGCCCGGGAGAGGTCCCTGTCCGAGACCCCGACGGCCACGATGTTATGCGAATCGTGCGCCACGCTGGAGGCGATCGCCCCGGTCTTGAGGCCACAGCCGCTGATAAACCCCACCGCCGGTTTCATCTCACGGTACCGGTTCACCACTGCCACCTTGAGGATATCCCGCTCCGGATCGGACACCACACAGCCGCCCTCCACCTTCGGCGTCACCACCAGCCTCTGTGTGATCAGGCTGCCGTCCGCGGCGCCGATCACTGCTATCCGCTTTCCCCTGAAGGGAACGGCAAATGATCCCGGTTCTGTGGGGGCCGCGTGAAAGGTGTTGACAATCCACGGAGTCTCCCAGGGTATGAGTGAGATGCCTTCGCGCGCCACGATTCTGCCGTCTATCCAAGTCTCGAGGATGGTGAGATCAGTAAGGTTGTCGACGCGGATGAAGTCGGCGGGATCCCCCCTGCGAAGGAGCCCCATACCGAGGCCGTAATGGAGAACCGGATTGACCGAGGCGACCCTCAGGACCTTCATGATGTCCATACCGTACGCGAGCGCCCCCTTCACCATCTCGTTGATGTGCCCCTTCACGAGGTCGTCGGGATGCGTGTCGTCGGTGCAGAGCATGCACCGCTCGTACTGTTCGTCGATGAGGGGCAGGCACTCCTCGAAGATATCTGCGGCGGACCCCTTTCGTATCTGTGCAATGATCCCCTTCTCGATGTCTTCGCGGGCCTCGTCGGTGGAGAGACACTCGTGGTTGGTCGATATTCCGGCACGGGCGTACCGTTCGAGATCGTCCCCGCGCAGACCGGGGGCATGCCCGTCCACCGGTTTGGAGCAGCCCTGAGCGCTGCGGATCTTCGCTATTACCTCCGGGTCCCCATTGATGACACCGGGGAAATTCATGACCTCGGCCAGATATCTTATCTCATCGAGTTGCAGGAGTTCCGTCACCTCGCGCACCCCCAGCGTCGCCCCGGCCGTCTCGAAAGGGGTCGCCGGAACGCAGGAAGGGGCCCCGAAACAGATCTTCAGCGGGGTCCTCGCAGCGTCCTCTATCATGTACTGCACCCCTCCAATCCCCAGGACATTGGCGATCTCGTGCGGATCGGATACCGTGGCGATCGTCCCGTGCACGGTCGCGATCCGGGAAAATTCAGCGGGGGTGAGCATCGTGCTCTCGATATGGACGTGGGCATCGACGAAACCGGGCATGATATACGTACGGTTACTGGTTTCCTCGTGGATGATATCGACGATCTTTCCCCCGGAAATCACAAGGATCCCCGGATAGATCTTCGATTGTGCCACATCAACGATAGTGCCTGAAATCCGTTCCATCCTGCGGCGTTCCGTGGAAAACGTTGGACTTCCAAGACCCCTGGCCACTTACCTGAAGAAGTCGTATACCCTGCTTATAATGGTCTTT
>CAZAST010000161.1:420-5841 GCA_964487805.1 uncultured Syntrophaceae bacterium | reverse complement strand
GGGTTCCCACTTACTCCGCCGTCAAATTCAGGGGAAAGGCGCTTTACAAATGGACCCGGGAAGGGGTTGCCGTCGATCCCCCCGTGAGGGAGGTGACGGTACACCGCATCAGGGTAATCGAGATACGCCAACCCTATGTGATCTTTGAGGTGTTCTGCTCGAAGGGGACCTATGTCCGGTCTCTGTGCGCCGCCATGGGGGAGAAGCTGGGGTGCGGGGCATGCCTTTTCGATCTCAGGAGGACCCGAAGCGGACCATTTGCTCAGGAGAACGCCGTGTCTCTGGAGGGTCTCCCGGACAAAGAGAAGCGCGAGGTTCTTGAAAAAAATATGATCCCCTTGGCGGATGCGCTCCCCGGTGTAGATGCGATTGTTGTTGATGAAGACACCCAAAACAGGATAAGAAACGGGTATCAGCCTGTGTGCGGCGTCCTGAAGGAGGCAAATATTTCTTTGCCGGGGAAGGGCGATCTGGTAAAATTTGTCGCACGCGATGGCGGAATCATAGCGGTGGCCCGAATGCGTTGCGCCCCCGAGGAACTTTGTCTAATGGGAACGGAACGGCAGGCGGTCGAGATCTTACGGGTTCTCAATTAAAGATAGAAACGACATCAACGGACAAGGGAGGACAGGCAGCTGTGCTAGATGAAGAGAAGAAAAGAGAGATAATCGCTAATTTCCAGACCCATGAGGGGGATACGGGATCACCGGAGGTTCAGGTCGCCCTTCTCAGCGGGAGAATAGAGTATCTGACCGAGCACTTCAAAACCCACAAGAAGGATCATCATTCCCGGAGGGGGCTTTTGAAACTGGTGGGGCAGAGGAGAAATATGCTCGATTACCTTAAGAAAAAAGACATAGAACGATACCGGGAACTGATCAAGCGTCTCGGATTAAGAAGATAAAAAAACAAAAGGAGTAATCCATACATTATGAGCGAAGTATTTACAACCACCTTTGCAGGGAGAAATGTGTCCATCAAGACAAACTATCTTGCCGGACAGGCGGATGGCGCGGCCCTGGTTTCCTATGGAGACACCCTTGTCCTTGTGACGGCGGTATCCATTCAATCCAAGAGAGAGGGGCTGGATTTTCTGCCCCTGACGGTGGATTATCAGGAGAAAACCTTTGCGGCCGGGAAGATCCCCGGCGGATTTTTCAAGAGGGAGGGGCGTCTGAATGAGAATGAGATTCTGATCTCGAGGATTATCGACCGGTCCATACGCCCTCTTTTTCCCGGTGGATATTGTTATGAAACCCAGATAGTCGCCACGGTCCTTTCCGTGGATGACGAACATGATTCCGACGTGGCGGCCATGCTTGGAGCTTCGGCGGCCCTTTGCATGTCGGACATTCCCTTCAAAGGCCCCATCGCGGGGGTGCGCGTGGGAAGGGTGAATCAGGAGCTGATATGTAATCCCTCCGATCAGCAGATGAAGGAGAGCGATATGGATCTCTTCCTCGTGGGGAGGAAGATTCCCTCTGCGGGCGGGGGGGGCGCGTTCGATATCAATCTCGTCATGCTGGAGGGAGGCGCCTTCGAGGTTCCCGAAGACGAGGTTCTTGACGCCATCACCTTCGGACTGGAGTCGATGCGGCCCGTCATTGAGCTTCAGGACACTATCTGCCAGTCAATAGGCAAGGCCAAAAGAGCGTTCGAACCGGTTGAGATCAGCGAAGAACTCCGGAAGAAGGTGAGAGATGCCGCCTACGCGGGTCTTCAGGAGGTCTATCGCGAGGGAAAGAAACTGGAGCGATATGCGAAGCGGGCCGAGGTCAAGAAAAGGGTGATGGAGGAACTGAGCAGCGGTGAGACGGGCCCTGACCCCCGGGCGGGGACCGTCTTTGAAGAGCTCGAGCGGGAGATCATCCGCACCATGATACTGACGGACAGGCGGAGGATCGACGGCCGGACCAGCGCCGATATCAGGCCTATTTCTTCCGAAGTCGGCATCCTTCCGAGGGCTCATGGATCCGGACTGTTCAGCCGGGGGGAAACCCAGGCCCTCGTCGCCCTGACGCTGGGAACCTCTTCCGATGAACAGCGGCTGGACTTTATAGATGGAGAGGAAATGAGAACGTTCATGCTCCACTATAACTTCCCCCCCTATTCCGTGGGGGAGGCCAGGCCCCTGAGAGGTCCCGGAAGGAGAGAGATCGGACACGGCAATCTCGCGCGGCGGGCGCTTCTTCCCGTTCTACCTCCGCACGAAGACTTCCCCTATACGATCAGGCTTGTTTCCGAGATATTATCCTCGAACGGTTCGTCCTCCATGGCAACGGTGTGCGGGGGATCTCTCTCGCTTATGGATGCTGGTGTCCCGGTCAGGGATACCGTTGCGGGGATCGCCATGGGGCTCCTCAAGGAGGGGGACGACGTGGTGATTCTCTCCGACATCCTCGGGGATGAGGACCATGCCGGTGATATGGACTTCAAGGTATGCGGCACGAAGAAGGGGATCACCGCCCTCCAGATGGATATCAAGGTCGACCGGCTGGCGCAGGGAATACTGAAGGACGCCCTGTATCAGGCTCGGGAGGGGAGGATTTTCATTATCGGCAAATTGGGCGAAACCATGGAAGCCCCCCGGGGAGATCTTTCCCGGTACGCTCCGCGGATTACCACCCTCACGGTCAAGCAGGAAAAGATACGGGACGTCATCGGAACCGGAGGAAAGAATATCCGGCACATTATCAGCGAGACGGGGGTGTCGATCGATGTGGAAGATGACGGCACGGTGACCATCGCTTCCTGCGACGGCGAGTCTGCTGCGCGGGCCATTGCCATGGTCAAGGCTCTCACCGAAGAGCCGGAAATCGGCAGGATCTATGAGGGAACGGTGAAAAAGATCCTCGACTTCGGGGCTTTTGTGGAGATACTTCCCGGCACGGACGGACTGGTACACATTTCCCAGCTTGACAATAAGCGGGTGGAGAAGGTCACCGATGTGCTCAATGAAGGAGATACCGTTCGCGTCAAGGTCATCGATATTGACAGGGGCGGCAAGATACGGCTGAGCAGGAAAGATGCCCTTGAATAACAGCGTGGCGGTTTCCGTCAAGCGGCTGCACGGGGAAGACCTTCCCCTTCCCCGCTACATGACGGAGTATTCGGCGGGGATGGATATCTATGCGGCTGTCGATGAGGATGCCGTCCTCCTCCCCGGGGAGAGACGCCTGATTCCCACGGGGATCGCCGTTGCGCTCCCTCCCGGCTATGAGGCACAGATACGGCCGCGGAGCGGACTGGCTGTGGAGTCGGGTGTGACCCTCCTCAATTCCCCCGGTACCATAGACGCCGACTACCGGGGAGAGGTAAAGATTCTTATCATCAATCATGGCGCGCATCCCTTCGTTGTCAAACGAGGGGATCGTATCGCTCAGGTGGTTATTCAGGAGGTGTGCCGGGTTTCATGGGAACCAACCCGGGATCTTGAGATGACGGAAAGGGGTGAAAATGGATTCGGCCATACGGGGTGACGGCGCCCCGTAGAGTTATTGATAGCATACATCTGCCTCTGTCAGGAGCCTCGACAGGGGTTTTTTGTTGTTTTATTAACTGATTTGGTGTATTTCGCAATCAGCCGCCGCTGTGTAGCGGCGCAGGATACGGGAGAGATGAAAACATACACGGTCAATAAAACATACGGGGAGATAAACGAAAAGATCAAAAAGGGGAAGGCAGTTGTCGTAACCGCGGAAGAGATCATCGGGATCGTCCGCAAAATGGGGGATGTCGCGGCGGCCAGAAAGGTGGATGTGGTTACCACCGGAACCTTCAGCCCCATGTGCTCCTCGGGCGCCTTTCTTAATTTCGGGCACACCTCCCCCAGGATCCGAGCCTCGAAAGTATGGCTGAACGATGTCCCGGCTTACGGTGGTATAGCCGCTGTGGACTGTTATATCGGGGCCACGGAAGTGGTTGAGGGGGATCCCCTCAACAGTATTCATCCGGGCGAGTTCAATTACGGCGGCGGTCATGTCCTGGAAGATCTGGTTGCGGGGCGGCCGGTCCGTCTGCGTCTCGAATCCTATGGCACGGATTGTTACCCAGCTCGAAGGCTTGAGAAGAACATCACCATACACGATCTCAGGGACGCTTTTCTCTTCAATCCTCGGAACGCCTATCAGAACTATAACTGCGCGGTAAACCTGTCCGATCGGACGATCTATACATACATGGGTGTCCTCAGACCCGACATGGCGAACGCGACGTACTCCACATCGGGGCAACTCAGCCCCCTCTTCAATGACCCGTACTTCAGAACCATCGGGATCGGCACTCGGATATTCCTCTGCGGCGCTCAGGGATTCGTCGTTGGTCCCGGCACGCAGCACAATCCCGATGCGCCGAGAGGCGAAAACGGGGTTCCGAAGGAAGGGGCGGGGACGCTGGCCACCACAGGGAATCTGAGGGAGATGGATCCTCGGTGGCTCATGGGCGCGAGCATACTCGGCTATGGGGTATCCCTCTATGTCGGAATAGGCGTGCCCATACCGATACTCAATGAAGAGATGGTTCGGTATACATCCGTCAAAGACGAAGATATCTATGCGCAGGTGTACGACTATGGCGTTGACTACCCGAGCGGCAGCGCACAGAGCCTGGGCGAGGTCAGTTATAAAGAGCTGCGAAGCGGGAAGATAAAGCTTCATGGCAGGGTAATCCCTGCCGCACCCCTGTCCAGTTATTACAAGGCACGGGAGATAGCCGCCATCCTTAAAGACTGGATTAAAAGGGGGGAATTCCTTTTAGGAGAACCCCAGCAGCTTCTCCCTTCCTGCGGTGCCTGATGAGACAGCGGGGCCGTTTCTTGAACGAAGAGCCATCAACCATATAAAAAACCAACGCTTTTGCGGTGAAAAACACCGGTTTTCAGGTGGAGGCAACAACAAGAGCCGTAAACGGCGCGTGAAAATGTTGTCCATGTGAATTGGTATGTCCTTCAGAGCGGTTTCGGAGGGAAGGAACAGTTCCGTCGCACGGAAGATAAAGTGTTTCTGTTGTTGAAAGGTTATGATGTTCAGGGAGGATGGCGGTTCTTTCTGCGAACTGCGGAACGTTCCACGGTGTGAAGAGGGGGGGCTTTTCGTGAAGGGAAAGATAAGAGTGGCATATTTATTGCTTAGTTACGTGAACAGGAGAGTCCTCATTTCTACGGAAAAAGGTATTTTATGAGGATTGGCCGATTTCTACTTGTCATTTTCGGTGCCATGGTGCTCCTCATCATCTTTGGAGACAGGGGGCTCATGGACTACCGCGCCATCAGGGAAAAACAGTTGATTCTGGAAGAGACCAATGAGTGCCTTATTGTCGAAAACGATGAGCTGAAAAGAGAGATAGGGCTGCTCAAGGGTGACGAGCGCTCCATTGAGGCGGTAGCGAGAAGAGAGCTCGGAATGGTCAAGCCCGGGGACCGAG
>CAZAST010000161.1:0-410 GCA_964487805.1 uncultured Syntrophaceae bacterium | reverse complement strand
TTACCGATTGAACGTGGGGAATGAATGTTTTCTTTCAAAGGACTGTTTCCCGGCGGTAAAAAAGTCGCCGGTGTCGACATAGGATCAAATCGCATCAAGCTTGTGGAGCTCAGGGATACCTCCGAAGGGTTGACCCTGCAGCGTTTCGCGCAGATTAACCTGGAGGCGGGGGTTATCGAAAACGGTTTGATCAAGGACCAGGACGCCCTGGTCAGAAAGATAAAGGAACTCTTCAAGAGGGCCGGATACAGGGGCAAGAATGTCGTAGCGGCCCTTTCGGGGCATGTGGTTGTCACGAAAAAGGTCCTTTTCCGGAGAATGGAAGAAGGGGAACTGCGTGACCTTATCGTTGATGAAGCCGGGGAATATCTGCCCTTCGATGACATACGGGATGTCAGTTTCGATTTTCA
>CAZAST010000160.1:0-5921 GCA_964487805.1 uncultured Syntrophaceae bacterium | reverse complement strand
AGAGACTCTCGATATTGTATCCGAGCCTCCCGAAAACACCGGCAACCCGGGCCAGAACACCCGGCTTGTTGCTGACCAGTATCTCAAGTATCCGTTCTTGTATCCCCATGGTATCCTCTCTCTTTCATATAATCTCGTTTGCCTGGTTCTATCCCCATCCGGCGCGCCTAGCCTTGCCGCCCGCTTATCATGTCAATGTTCGATTTCCCCGGGGGGATGATCGGATAGACATAGTTATCAGGAGGCACCATCACCTCAAGCAGGAACGGTCCCTCCGAGGCGGCCATCCTCTTGATTCCTGCCGCGGCATCATCAACCGGAACACGGTCTGCTTCGATTCCGAATCCCTTGGCGATTGTCACCAGATCGACCTTGCTGGTCCCCAGCTCAATATCGCAGAAACGAGCCCCGTAGAACAGGTCCTGAATCTGCCGTATCATCCCAAGGTTTCCGTTGTTGAAGACCACGATCTTGAGCGGTATCTGGTAGCAGGTAACCGTCACGAGTTCCTGTATGTTCATGAAGAAGCCGCCGTCCCCGGAAAAGACCACCACGGCGCGGTCAGGCGCCCCCACCTGAACACCCATCGCTGCGGGAAGGCTGAATCCCATGGTCCCCAGCCCGCCAGGCGTGATCACGCTGCGGGGGGCCTTCGCTTGCCAGGATCGCAGTGCCCATATCTGGTTCAGACCTACATCAGTCACTATCGTGGTTGCCTCCGGCAGCGCCGTCTGGACATTTCTGATAAACGGTCCCACCGGTCCGCATTCATCCATGGCCGTATTCTGACACGCTGTTTTTTCCCGTTTGATTCTGTCCAGCCATTCCCGTCGGTTCTTCTTCTCCACAAGAGGGATCAGCCCGGCGAGTGCCTCCCTGATATCACACACCAGGGATATATCTGCCTTGACCACCTTGCCAATGGATGATGCATCAATATCAATCTGCGCGATGGTGGCCAGCGGGGCGAACTCCTCAACAATAGACGTGCTGCGATCGCTGAAGCGAGCCCCTATGGTCAGGATAAAATCGGAATCATGGACAATGCGGTTGGCAAGCTCATTGCCGTGAGTACCTATGAAGCCCAGGTTAAACCCGTTTGAGGCGGTCACCGATCCGATCCCCATCATGGTCGACACAAAGGGGATGTTCCCCTTCTCAATCAAACGGGCAAGCCCATCGCAGGCCTGGGCGAGCTTCACGCCGCCACCGATCAGGAGCACGGGCCTCTCGGCCCTGTTCAGATAGGAGGCGATCTTCCGGAGCTGCTCGTCATACTGGTCCTCCCTGGGTTGTGATTTTACCCGGGAGGGAGTGTCCTTTGTATCGCCCAGAGCACACTTGGCGGCCATGATATCCCTTGGAAGATCAACCAGGACCGGCCCGGGACGTCCGCTCTTTGCAATATCGAACGCCTCCTTCAGGATGGATCCGATATCACAGGGATCGTTGACCAGATAGCTGTGTTTCGTAATGGGCATGGTAATGCCGATAATATCCGTCTCCTGAAAGGCATCGCTCCCGAGAAGGCTCGTTGTCACCTGACCGGTCAGAACAACCAGGGGAGTCGAATCCATGTATGCCGTCGCTATTCCGGTCACGAGATTGGTGGCCCCCGGCCCCGACGTGGCCAGGCAGACTCCGACTTTCCCGGTCGCCCTGGCATAACCGTCAGCGGCATGGGCTGCTGCCTGTTCGTGGCGGACGAGATAATGCCGTATCTGGCTCTTGAGCAGGCTGTCATGAATGGGTAGACTGTTGGCCCCGGGATATCCGAAAATCACATCCACTCCTTCGCTCTTCAATGCATTTATCAATATGTCAGCTCCTGTCGTTTCCATCACGCACCTTCCTCGTTATCTTTATGGTATGGCATCACATGTTCAGCTCCCGCTCGAGAGCGTAAACAAAAAAGCCGCAAACCCTTCTTTCGAGATGCGGCTTCACAACAAAAAAGCCGCGGGATCTGGGGCCCGCGGCTTGATTTCTCCTATTCTGTCAGGTTCAAGCAGCGGTCCCCGTAAGTACTACAACGAGTACAAGTACGCTTACCAAAAGGCCTACCGCTTTCCCTGATAGATGAATCACTGATCAATACTCCTCTAATAAAGTAAGGGAGAATTTTATATAAAAAGATTCGTTTGTCAAGAGGATTCTCAATACAAATTGATCCTTTTTATCGAAAAAAGTCACAAACGGCTTCATAGTCTGAAGAAAGGGATGGGTTTCCCTTACGGAAGCGACCAGTTATCGGCCGTATTGCATGTGAGTAAACAGCGCCACTGAAACGTTCATTTTTTGAAAAGCGCGTCCAGCTTGCTCCTCGATTGAGGGTTTCTGTGTTTCATCGGATCACTGGAGGGAGAATCACTGAATTCAAAGTAATCGCAGAAATTACTCCTATCCTTTTCCACGACCCGTTCCGCCTGTGGTTCCCGACAGTCGTTGTACGATCCGGGGTCGTAAAATCGGCAATTAAGACAGACATGGACGTCGCTCCCGCAGGAGGGACAGACATCCCTCCTTCCCACGGTTGACCCTGCGTTCAGTTTTTCCCCGCATTGGTAACACACTCTCATTGATTGTGCCTTCGCCGGTTATGAAAGGGCTTAAGAAACCATACATCCCGTGGAGATTTTTCATGAAGCATGTGCCCGCGAAACATGGCGGTATTTATAATACCGCTTGGAATGATCTGTCAATACCACCGCGGAAATGTCCGCCGAAAAGCTGCGCACTCGGAAACAAACCGATATATCTCTTATGGTAGCAATGCGACTCTTGTATGTGCTATATGCGCTTCGTGGAGGATCGGCTATGTCGATAGATTTTAAAGTAAAGACGGTGAGTGCCCGGTTTCTTGATCCCAGTAACGGCTTTACAGAGAAGAACGTGGATCTGGAATATCGAACTGATCCGCTGACCGGAGACTTTGGACTGGTAAGGGATCTGCGATTTACTATCCCTCACAAGCCTGATTTGGCGCCGCTCATAGAAAAATCACGCCAGAATTGTCCTTTTTGCCCCGGAAGAGTAGAAGAAATCACGCCCCGCTTTATCCCGGCATTCAGGAAAGAAGGGCACATAAAAATCGGGGATGCAACCGTTTTTCCTAATCTCTTTCCCACGACCGAGTACGGTGCCGTAACGGTTATCTCCAGGCAGCATCATGTCCCTCTCTCTGAATTCACGACTCCCCTGTTAACGGACGCATTTCTTGCCAGCCGGGAATATCTGAAAACCGTCGCCACCTATGATCGCAGGGCTCGATATTGCGGTGTCATGTGGAATTATTTCCCTCCCGCCAACTCCAGCCAGGTCCACCCACACCTGCAGCCTTTTGCCAGCCCCTTTCCCCTGTCATATCACAAAAAATTACTGGCCGGCTCAAAACGGTATCTCCGGGGAGAGGGGACAAACTTCTGGAAAGAACTCATACGAGACGAAAAGAAACGGGGAACGAGGTATATTGGCGAGATCGGCCACACGGCCTGGTTTGCCAGCTTCGTCCCGCGGTCCTTCCAGATGGATGTCAGGGCTGTGTTTCAGAAGAGAAACAGTATAATATCATTAACCGACGATGATCTGCGTGATCTGGCGGAAGGATTAACCCGCGTCTTCAAGTATATGGATGAGCAGAACTACTACAGCTTTAACCTGTTCCTCTATTCGGGATTATCTGGCGATGACAGTTTCTGGACTCAGGCCAGAATCATTCAGCGAGGCCCGTTGCCCTTTGTAGAGATCTCAGATGGTTCCAACGCGACCCTGCTGGGGGATACGCATATGACAATCAGAAGCCCTGAGTACATTTGCGAAGGATTACGCCCGTATTTCTCTTGATGAGCGGGGCACGACACAGAAAGGGTCCCTTATGGAATTGCATACCCTGCACCCGCATTTTCAGCCCGTGGAATGCTTCACTCATTGATATGGAAGAAGCCTCAAAAGGGTATTTACACCAATGAATATGTTATCCTGCCATGATCGCTTGTGCTCCTTACCTTCCCCCGCTTTTCCAGATGCTTAACATGTGCCATGGTTTCCCCAAAAGCGAACCACTTCTGCTGAGCCGGAAACTCGTCCCATGTCTTGGCAGTGATATCCCAGCTGATATGGGGAGCAATTTGGAGAATGTTCTTTTCACCATCACCGAGGGCAACAAGCACTTCTTTCAGCCGGGCGCGATGGTGGTCCTGGAGCTCTTTCACCCTCCCGCTCAGGTCATGGACCAGGCGGCGATGCCCTGTGAGAACGAGTTCGACATCCAGGGCGTTTACCTTCTCAAGACTGGCAAGATACTCTCCCAGAGAGTCTTCCATCTCCAGCCAGTTGGTGATATTGGGCGTAATATCAAAGAGAATGTGGTCGCCGGCAATCAGGATTTTTTTGTCCGCTTCGTACAGACTCGTGTGGCCGGGTGAATGCCCGGGGGTCGCCACGCATCGAAAGTGGAAATCGCCAACCTCTATCATGTCTCCATCATTAACAACGGTAAAATCAATCCTCCGGTTTGAGCTATATTTGTGTGCCGGGTGTCTTTTCATGGATACCAGCGCGCCTTCAGCGTCAAAGCCATTAGCGATATAAAGTTCCACCATCTTTCCCCAGTGGTTCTCCCCGGCTAAATAGGCATAGAGGCACTGAGCCTCACACTCATTGAAGTAAACGGTAGATTTTTCAGGGGCAATCGTGCCGACAAGACCCAGGTGGTCCACATGAAGATGGGTAATAAAAAAATCGGTTTTGTTCAGATCAACCCCGAGCGTTTGAAGGGCGGTGTTCATTGCGCTCAGGCATTCTTCGCGATTAAAGCCCGTATCGATGATCAGAAAACGGTCTTTTCCTTTAACGATATAGCTGTTCAGCCACTTAAGCGGACTTTTCGGGAGTGGAATTTCCGCACGGTACAGATTGGGAAGAATTTCTTCAATCATGCCGGTATCAACCTCCTTGAGTAAACGTAAGCACGCATCATTTTGCACGACTACACATATGCGATATCCCCGTTTATCGCAAGGACGGTTTGCAAAAGCGATTCATCCCGTGGAAGTAGTAAGAAAGTCAGGCACCGGAGTCGAGCAGGAGGTTGAACGCCCCCGCATCGTCATAATCCGCTCCGACACAAACACGGCGATAGCTCCGCACGCCGGGGGACGGGTTGACCTGTGCCGTCAGCAGACACAATCAGCCACCATCTAAATCGATCTTGTGTTTCACGGTGAGCTGTCCCGCGATCTCGCAGGCTGAATATGTCGTCAAATGGACCTGATCCACCACATGCGGGATAGGCCAAGAGGCGCCGAATGAACAAATTCTCTCCTCCACTACAGCCGTCTCGTAGTGATCAGCGTACAATCCCAGCGTCATGTGCGGGACATACGCATTCATTCTGATCTCCGCATGGGTTTTTGCCAACAGAGCACGTATCCGCTCTATCCCCCCCGAGTCATCATATACTTCAAGGAATGGCGCCGAGGAAAAACTGTTGATCCCTCCGAGCTTGATCTCAAAGGGCGCGAGCTCTTCAGACCGCAATGCTTGCAGGTGATGTTCTAATTTCCTGAAGGAGTAGTCGTCATTGAAACGCTCTGCCTCTGCGGTAAATCCACATACAAACACCGTGACGTGGGGTTGACGACGATATGGCGCAAGAAGAAATCCAGACAGGTGAGCTCTCGCTGACTCGAACCGAGATCGAATCGATTCGCTGTGAACATCAATTGTCCAGACCGCGTACTCCGATCGGCCTTTGTGCCACTCTCCGTAATCACGGTTGCGGGCGCAGAGTGTTCGCTCTGAACACTGAAAATCGCGCCACACTGTCTGAAAAAATCTTTGTGGTCTATCCAAACAAAACGCTCCCTTACAAACATCCCGCCGATTACAGCACCCTCTGTATCGGGGCTGGTTCCCGACAC
>CAZAST010000159.1:0-5989 GCA_964487805.1 uncultured Syntrophaceae bacterium | reverse complement strand
GCACTTCGCACCCCTCACCACGATCCCGTCCTCCCGTTCCTCCACCACATGCATGAACATGTCCGGATCGTCCTGCTGGTGCGGTGCCTTGCTCCGGTCTCCCTTGGGGTCCGTCATGGCGCCGTCGCAGGTCAGATCATTTTCCTGCACGTATTCCAGATATTTCAGGAATCGTTTATTGTACTCGGTTCCGTATTTCTGGTCGATATCGTAGGTGGTCATCGACAGGGCGTTCATCGCGTCCATCCCCACGCAACGCTGGAAACAGCACCCGGTCAATGAACCAAGGAGTCGACCCATCTTGGATTTCTTGACCAGGTCCTCTGTGCTCTGATGGATATGGGTGAAGCGGTTGATCTTCTTCCCCGTGATATGGGAAGTGGCCGTCATCAGGTCCTCGTACTCAGGATAGTGGGCAAATTCATAGGTTGCTGCAACCGCGTTCATAGAAGGGCGTATAATGGGATGGTCGACGACATTCTCCACCTTTTTCCCAAACATCCAGACGTTAAATTTCAATTTTCTTAGACTCTCTTCGTACTGCTTCGCGTTCATCAGTGCCATAATCAACCTCCTGTATGTATAGTAACCGCTTTGCCAGGTCCGTATAATCAACTCAACGAGCGGCTGTGTTAACTGGTACGTACGATTCGCAAGCTTTATACCACCTTCTCCCCTGCAACCGCAGCGTTCCGGTAACTTATTAAAATCATTACTTCTACACGTCAAATAGACCCTGCCGGGCGCCTGCCTACAGGGCCGTTACGCTACCAGAATAATGCACGATAGCATTATCTAAATCACAAAAAACTCTATCCAATTGAAATTAAAGGATTCTTGTATGTGGAAAGGAATGATGCTTTACTGCATTACTTTGTTTGCATACTCCTTCCTCGACACAAAAGAAGAGTGTTTTGAGGAAGGGGTGGGTGAAAAACGGATCGGACAATGATGCTATTTTGCATCATCACCCTTCTTGAGTTTACGGGTCAGAGTTGAAGAATTCACTCCGAGATGTGGCGCAGCCCTTCTCGCATTGCCGTATTTGTTTATGGCATTGCGGATAACGGACATTTCGACACACCGCAGATGTTCTTTCAGTGTCTCGCCCCGACACATGGCTTCATATTCCGATGCCTTGTCATATATCTCGGTCGGCAGATCGTTAACGTCTATGCGGTTTCCGGCGGTAATCACAACCAGCCGCTCGATCAGGTTGGCCATTTCTCTGACGTTTCCGGGCCATACATATTTGATTAATTTGTCTATGGCATCATTACTGAATACCTTCTGTTGAGAGTACTTATTATTAAAGCGATCGAGGAAAAGTTTTATCAGATGGGGGATATCCTCGATTCTGTCACGCAGGGGGGGGATATGAACCGGGATAACATGCAGACGGTAGTACAGGTCCGAGCGAAATTTATGCTGTCTTACCAGTTCCTTCAAGTCCTGATTGGATGCGCATACCAACCTGACGTTGACCTTCTTGGGTGTCGTTCCTCCAACCCGCGTTATCTCGAAATCCTGCAGCACTCTGAGCAGCTTCCCCTGAAGAGCAAGCGACATAGACTCCACCTCATCCAGGAACAGTGTGCCCTTATCAGCCACCTCGAACAATCCCGGCTTCCCTTCTCTGTCGGCTCCCGTGAAAGCCCCCCTCTCATATCCAAACAGTGCGCTCTCCAGCAGCGTTTCAGGTATTGCCCCGCAATTGACCTTTACAAAAATACCCTTTTCTGAACGGTTCGATTTGACATGTATTTCTTCGGCAACCCTGTCCTTACCCACGCCGGTCTCTCCATGGAGGAGTATGGTCGCATCCGTTCTGCAAACGCGTTCCACCAAGTCATACACGGAGCCCATCGTCTTGGATGCCCGTACTATCTCATTATCCTTGTATGCCGACTGCTGCATCTCTTGGAGTTTATTCCTATAAACCCTCGTCATCTCCAGAGAATCCTCAAGCTGTTGATTCAATCGATCCAGATCCGTCATATCCCGGACATTGGTCACAACCATCTTAATCCTGCCTTCATCATCAAAAAAAGGATTCCCCGTTACCAGTATATGCTTCCCTGTTTTCAACTTCTGCGAGAGGGTGACGGTCTTGTTCTCCTCCAGGACCCTCAGCGTAACACTTTCACTGAAATAACCTTCTGCTACGAGGTCTCTCATATTCCGCCCCAGCACCTCCGGGGCCTTAATACCGGTGATGTCTTCGTATGCCCTGTTTATCCGTATCGTGTTCGCCTCACCGTCGGTCACATAAATTCCATCATATGAAGAGCCGATGATCGCTTCGACTTCACGTACGACCGCCTGATATCGGGACAGGTGCTGCGATATCTTTTCGTATTCTTCCCTGTCGTGAAATACGCTCATGACCCCAACCCGTTGGCCTTTCCAGATGATTGGGGTCCTGTTGACCAGTAATGAATATTTTCGACCTGCAACAGGGACTGATATCTGGGGGGTTCCTGTATCGATCACTTTCTTCAAGCCAAGCCAGCTGTTATTGTCAATCTCGGAATAGTGGGTGGAGCGGGGCTTTATTTCCCCCTTGAAATCCAACAAAGATCTCGCTATTTCATTGATATATATCAAGTATCCGTCTCTATCGGTTGCGATGATTGCAAAATAAGCGGAGTCAAGGAGCGCCTTGAAAGGAATCGGCGGATTTGATAATATCTCTTCTGAAAATTCTGTACACTCAGGCATGGAAACTCCCAACAATATAATGTTTGGTGATACTTACATTCTCCACTGCCATCCTAATAGGAACTCCGGAGAGAGTCAAATGCAAAATGGCTTGGAGCAACCGTTCCTTCAGCCCGGATTGATTAAAATGAGGTAACCGGTTATAATCTTCCACAAGGAAGGTGACCGTATATGAAACCGAAGATACTGTTTATGGGGACGCCGGATTTTGCAGTTCCCACGCTCAGGGCTCTGGTGGAACAAGGCTATCCGATTGCGGGGGTTATTACGCAGCCGGACAGGCCGAAGGGAAGGGGGAAGAAGGTTGTCCCGCCACCCGTAAAAACATGCGCACTGGAACTGGGGCTCCCCGTCTTCCAGCCCGACCGCGTCCGTGATCAGGAGTTCCTGGAGACCTTCAGAGAGATCGCCCCCGAGATGGTGGTGCTGGCCGCCTTTGGTCAGATTCTTCCCCGGGAAATCATCGACTTTCCCCGCTTCGGCTGTCTCAACGTACACCCCTCTCTCCTTCCCCGATATCGGGGAGCCGCGCCGATTAACTGGGCCATCATCAACGGAGATACACAGACGGGGGTGACCATCATGCTGATGGACGAAGGAGTCGATTCCGGGGCCATTTTGCTGCAGGAGGAGATCGTCATAGACCCGGCGGATACCTTTGACGATCTGCACGCGACCCTTGCACCAATGGGGGCGCAGCTTCTTGTTCGGGCCGTTCAAGGCATCGAGGATGGGACAATCACTCCAACCCCTCAGGATTCTTCTCTCGTTACCCTGGCGCCCCGTCTTGAACGGGGATTAGGGCATATCGATTGGAACGATGACCCTGAGAAAATCGTCAATCTCATCAGGGGCCTCTCTTCCCAGCCGGCTGCGTATTCCTTCCTTCGAGACAAGAAATTGAAGATATTCCATGCGGTGGCAGGCAAAGAAAAAGCCTCGGGAGAAAAGGAACCCGGAAAGATCGGCCGATTGATGGAGGCGGGGCTCCAAGTGGCCACACGGGATGGTCACGTGTATATACAGGATGTCCAGCTCGAAGGGAAAAAACGGATGTCGATTGACGATTTCCTGAGGGGGCACCCCCTGGCAGACGATGACATCCTTGAATAAAAAAAGGGGGGGCATGAAACAGACCCCTCGCACTCTGGCAGTTGGGATACTTGACCGGGTCGAGAAGGGGGCCTTCGCCGAACCCCTTTTGGATGCATGCCTCGCACAGGGCCTGCTCCTCGTTCCTCAGGATCGCGGCCTTCTGACACAACTTGTGTACGGGACCCTGCGCCTGCGGAACCGTGTCGACTGGGTCATCCGCTCTGTATACAACGGCCCGTTCGATCTGATGGAACCGGGACTTCGCAACATCCTGCGGGTAGCTTTTTACCAGATTATGTACGCGGACCGGGTCCCGGCATACGCCGCCACGAACGAGGCCGTCGAGATGGCAAAGGCGCGGTATCCCGGGAGGGAGAACCTGGTCAACGCCCTCCTGCGGAATGGCGCCCGGAAGATGGATGCCATCGTCTGGCCTTCCCTTGGTGACGATCCCTTGTCTTATATATCACTGATCCATTCGCACCCGCTCTGGCTGGTCCACCTCTGGGTCGAACAGTTGGGACTTCAGGACACACTGGATTTGTGTGAAAGCAACAATACCACTCCCCCCCTCACGGTCAGGGCAAACGGGTTAAAAACTGACCGGCCCGCTCTGATCACACGTCTTACCGAATATGGCTGTAATGCGGTACCGACACGGTACGCCCCCGATGGCATTATTCTCTCCGATCTCCCCGGACCCGTGAGGGGATTCCCCCCGTTCCGGGAAGGGGAACTCCAGATCCAGGACGAGGCATCCCAGATCATCTCTCTGCTTGTGGACCCGAAACCGGGAGAGGCGGTGCTGGACGTCTGCGCCGGCGCAGGAATCAAGGCGACGCACCTCGCACAACTGATGCAAAACACGGGCAGGATCGTCGCCATGGATATCAGCGGCGCAAAGATCGAGTCACTTCAGGCTCTTGCCCGCAGACTGGGGGTGGCAATCATCGAACCGCTCGTACACGACGCGACCCAGAACCCCCCGGAGAGACTGCGCGGGCGGTTTGACCGGGTCCTCGTGGACGTTCCCTGCTCGGGGCTGGGGACGTTGCGGAGAAATCCCGAAATCAGATGGCACACCGCTCCCGAGGACCTTGCGGCATTCCCGCCACTCCAGCGGGAGATACTGAACCGTTCGGCTGGCTACGTGAAAAAAGGAGGCACGATGGTCTACAGTACCTGCACCATAGTATCCGCGGAAAACGAAATGATCATCAGGGAATTTCTGGCTCAAAACCCCGATTTCGCGTGCCTCAGACCCGAGGCAATACCGGCCGCGATGCGTGACGAGGCCGGGCTGTTCAGGACCTTTCCCCATCGTCATGGAACAGACGGGTTCTTCGGGGCCGTACTCAAAAGAAAGGAGGATACGCCATGACGCAGCACAGGCCGACCCGCGAGGAGGCGCTCGCCCTTCTCCATCAGTACAATAAAAGCGAAAGTCTGCTGAAGCACGCCTACGCGGTGGAGGGGGTCATGCGCTACTGCGCGCGGAAGCGGGGCGCGGATGAAGACGAGTGGGGTGTCATCGGTCTCATCCACGACCTTGATTATGAACAGTTTCCCGAGCAGCACTGCTCCATGACCCGGACGATTCTGGAAGAGAATGGATGGCCGGAATCATACATTCGTGCCGTCGTGTCGCACGGATGGGGTATATGCTCGGACGTGGAGCCTGAAAGCGTCCTGGAGAAGACGCTGTACGCCGTGGATGAGCTTACCGGCCTCATTACCGCCAACGCCATGGTGCGGCCATCGGGAAGCGTCATGGACATGAGCGTGAAATCGGTGAAGAAGAAGTGGAAATCTCCGGCATTCGCGGCCGGGGTGGATCGGTCGATCATTCAAAGGGGAGCGGAGATGCTGGGGGTCGAGATCAGTGAACTGATTGAAGACGCCATCAACGGGATGCGCGAGGTGGCCGACGAGATAGGATTGAGGGGAAGCCCTGCGGAACCGAACGGGCTATAAGAGAATAAGGGAACTAGGTATTTCTCCTGTCCGGCCCGGCATAGAGCCCTCCCATCCCCCGTATGGGGTCAATGCCCACGGTGACCCACCTGTGCGCGGAGTTACGATAAAACCGCTTGACCTTATGCTGGCGTATCAGCTTGTTGAGAGTGGTTCCGGCAATATAATCATAGGAATTATCCGTATAATTTACCCTGAG
>CAZAST010000158.1:0-6054 GCA_964487805.1 uncultured Syntrophaceae bacterium | reverse complement strand
GCTTGATTTCATGCTGCAATTACCCCTGTTCAAATTTGATGAATTGAAGTAGGATGATTCGGAAGTTAAGAGAACACCAGATAAGTGTTTTAGGGATCAGACGTGACAAATATACCACCAAGAGTTATGAGATTCTATGGCAGGGCGAGTTACGCGCTTGAATGTGTTGCGTTAAAACAGATTACCTTTTTGCATTCCGAAAAATTGAATGATCCGTTTGACCCTGTTTTGGATTATGTTACCGATTTTGATGATGATTACAGAGCCCTTTTAACCTATGTTCAAAAATATCGTCCAAAGCAACTTGGGCGTCTTAGGGAAAGACTTCCAGAACCGCAGTGGGAAGATGTCGTAAAAAGTTGGGCAACGCTGGCAAATGAGCTGCGTGAAGAGATGTTTATATTTTCAGCATGTGCGGTTTTAGAAGAAAGACATCCGCGTGATAATCTATACATGTGGAGCCATTATGGGAATGGTCATCGCGGGATCTCTATCGAATTCGACACGACTGTTTTGAGTAAGTCATTAACAAAAAAAGATGGCCCAAACAATGAGACCCCTTGGTGGAAAATGGATTATACAGAGAAAATACCTAAAATTAAGTGTAGGGACATTGTTGAATCCGTGCTCAGGGCAACCCCAGACACAAGTAAATTAGAAGCATATGGACCACAGCTCACCGAAATAATAAATCAAAGACTTCATGCTAAAGGTAAGATTTGGAAGCGTGAAAATGAGTGGCGACTGGTACAACAGAATAGCGGAACGAAAATGAAATTTTACAGACATGATCTGCCAGATAACGCTATTACGGCGGTATATTTGGGGTACCGTGCATCCGAGAAAGAACAAACACGAAATGACTTTGTTTATGAGACACAACGCAACTTTCCGAATGCGAGCGTTTTTCGGGCAAAGGTCAGAAAAGATGAATACGCTTTAGATTTTGAACCACTATAGCCACATGTTCAAACTGTGAAAAAAGGAGTTGGCCCGATTGGGCCAAGAGAGCAAGCCATGTCGCATGTACTCAAACCCGGAACCCCCGCCCCCTTATTCACTTTAAACAACACCCGGTTCGCACCGTTCAGTCTTTCCGATTTTGCGGGTCGATGGGTTGTTCTGTATTTTTATCCGAAGGACAACACCGGCGGATGCACGAAAGAGGCGCAGGAGTTCTCAGCACTGCTGTCGGAATTCCAAAAGCAAAACGCTGCGGTGATCGGTATCAGCCCGGATTCGGAGGCATCGCACGCGCGGTTTATCGAAAAGCACGGATTAACCGTCGAGCTTCTCAGCGATCCCGACAAGAAAGTGAGTAACCTCTACGGCGTGTGGCAGAAAAAGAAGATGGCCGGCAGAGAGTACATGGGGGTAGTGCGCACCACGTTTCTGATCGATCCAGACGGTAAAATCGCCCGGATATGGGAAAAAGTGCGCGTCAACGGTCACGCGGATGAGGTCCTCCGTGCCTGCTGCGAAGCGGTATGATCCCCCCTGAAACGATAAGAGCGGTCCTTTCCCAATGGAATCTCTCTCTGAAGGCCATCCGCCCCGATCTCGCCATCCAGGGGAGCCCGGAGCGTTCTCTCTTCCGGACGGTCGTCGAGGATGAGGCGGGCGGGCTCTTTGTCGTGGAGCGGATCGCTCCGGACCGCCGCGAACGGAAACATCTCATCAGCACCATTTTGAATGATCTTCACGACGACGGCCTCCGCCAGGTTGCCCCGTATCTCTCAACACCGGCGGGCCAGTCGCTGGCCTTCTGTGAAGACGCGTGGTGGCAGATTGCTCCCTTTGTCGCGGGGACGCCCCTGGATCGCCCCGCGTATCTCCGCGACGCCGCAAAGGGCGAAGCCCTGGCACGTTTTTGTATCGATCTCTCCCGTCACGCAAAGAGCCTTTCCGGTGTTCAAAACATGCCTCGCTTCTCACTGAAGGATTACATCGTCAAACTTGAGCAGGATATCGGACGGCACGTTCCTGACGTCGCCCCGCGTTTCGCCCCCGTCTTTCAGTTTCTGCGTCGGTCCTTTCTGGAGGCTCACGATACCCTGCCGGTGGCCTTCTGCCATGGGGACTTTCATCCCTTGAACGTCATCTGGCGGGGGGATGATGTCGCCGTGGTGATCGACTGGGAATTCTGCGGACTGAAGCCCGAGATATACGACGCCGCGAATCTGATCGGCTGCGTCGGGATGGAGCATCCCTCCGGCCTGACCGGCGATCTTGCCGCCGCTTTTATCCAGAGCATGCGGGAGTCTTCATCTATCAGTGGCGCAAGCTGGAGACTGTTCCCGGAGTTCGTCGTCGCCCTGCGCTGCGCCTGGCTGTCTGAGTGGCTGCGTGGAAGAGACGAAGAGATGATTGATCTGGAACAAACCTATATGCATCTCTTGATCGACAATATGGACGTGCTGAGAGGGGCGTGGGAGATGCCGGGGAGCTGAATGGTGCCAATCTTCCCGGTACATTTTGACCGGGATTGCCATATCTACACACATTGCGGTAACGAGTGAATTACCATGGGATACCGGGAGCTGTCATTCAATCTGCCCTCCGACTATGAGGAGGGGGATCTGCGGGACGCGATTGAGAAGAAGCTGGGGATGGAAAATTTCTCCTGGCATATCGAGCGCAAGAGTCTCGACGCGCGAAAAAAGAACGATATCCACTGGCAGGTACGGGTCGCGGTTCTGTCGGATGAACTTGCCGGAGGTGAGCCCCTCGTTCCTCCGGAGCTGGCGATCCCCACGCGCGTGCGCGATGAACGGGCTGTCGTTGTGGGGAGTGGCCCCGCCGGGTTTTTCGCGGCCCTCGTCCTCCGGAAAGCGGGATTCCGGACGACCCTGATCGAACGGGGAACCGAGGTACAGAGACGGGCCGCGGGTATCAGGTCTTTCGAGCAGACTGGTACCTTCGACCCGGTGAGCAACTACGCCTTCGGCGAAGGAGGGGCCGGGACCTTTTCCGACGGGAAGCTCACGTCGCGATCCAAACACATATCGAAGGAAAAACGTTTCATCATCGAGAGCTATATCCGAGCGGGAGCTCCCGAGGAGATACGGTACCTGGCGCACCCCCACCTGGGAAGCGACAATCTCAGGTTGATCGTTGCGAATCTGCGGAGAGAGTATCTTAACCTGGGCGGGAGATTCTTATTCGAGACCCTTTTGGAGGATATCAGGATCAAGGAGGGACGGGTCATCGAGGCGGCGACCTCCGTCGGGGGAATCGAGACCGATCATCTTGTCATCGCCCCGGGTCATTCCGCCTATGAGACCTATCGTATGCTGATCTCGCGGGGCGTCGGATTCCGCGCCAAACCTTTTGCTCTCGGCTCGCGCGTGGAGCACTCTCAGGAGCTGATCAACCGTGCCCAGTGGGGACGGGAAACGCTGCCGGGGGTCACGGCCGCCGAATACCGCCTGACCTCTCGGGGAGATGGTCTCCTTCCGGTCTATACCTTCTGCATGTGTCCGGGGGGCATCGTCGTCCCCGCTACCGCTTACGCGCACACCAACATCGTCAACGGGATGAGCCGCTACCAGCGCGACGGGCGCTTCGCCAACGCGGCCTGCGTGGCGGCAGTCCGTCCTGAGGATTTTACAGGCAAAGCAACGAGCGCTCTGGAAACACTTAATCGGCTGGAAGCGTTGGAAGAAAAGTTCTTCCTCTTTCCTGAGGGATTCGCGGCGCCGTCCTGCACGATAGCCGACTTTATTGCCGGAAAGGAATCGGGAACAATCCTGCCGTCGAGCTATCCGCTGGGGCTGAAACCGGCACCGCTCGGGGAAATGCTTCCACCACCGGTGAGTAGTGCCCTCCGAGAGGGCATCAAAGACTTCTGTCGGAAAATCAGAGGCTTCGAGACCGGGGTGATCATAGGCCTCGAGAGCAAAACCTCATCTCCCATCCAGGTCGTGCGGGACACGAGCGGCCTCTGCGCCGGTTTTAAAAACCTTTATGTCGTCGGGGAAGGAAGCGGCTGGGCGGGAGGGATCATATCGAGCGGCGCGGATGGTATCCGTTCCGCCCTGCACATTGCGGCGCTTCCTTGAGACATTCCACTTTAAAGATTGTCCACACCACACCATTTTGACCTGTTTCACCGCAGCGTTTTCGTTTTGGAGGCGGGTTTTCCCTCCCCAAGATGGGGAAAAATCACTTGACAATATGTCAATATTGACATAATCGATAACCGCTTCGTCATCCAGGACGATACCTTGGAATCGCTTATTTTCTGGAGGGATTTGACCCATCGTGACACGTTTTAATTCGGGACTTCTGAATGGCACATCTTTTTGTAACCACGGATATAAACCGGAATCGTTGATCACTGTCTCCCCGTTCTGCACAAAGTCTGATCAGCGGCCTGGTGTATATGCTGACTAACATCCTGAGGTGAAATCATGGCCACAGCAACGCTACAATTGGACGGTAAACGAGTTGAATTCTCGCCCGGTCAGAGCATCCTCGATGTCGCAACGGAAAATGGAATCGACATCCCGACGCTCTGTTATCTGAAAGGTGCCACGCCGACAGGGGCGTGCCGCATGTGCCTTGTCGAAGTAACAGGGGCGCGGTCTCTTGTCGCCGCCTGCAGCACGCCGGCCGCCGCTGGTATGGAGATATGGACCGAATCGGACCGGGTCCGCCGGGCCCGGAAGCTGAATGTGGAACTCCTCCTGGCAAGCGGCGCCCACGACTGTATCGCCTGCGAGGCGAACGGCGACTGCCGTCTGCAGGACCTGGCCTACCGGTACGAAGTCACCGATATCCCCTTCGCCATCTCGCCGCAGCCCTACCCGAAGGAAGAGGATAACCCCTTCATCATCCGCGATTTCTCCCGGTGCATCCTCTGCGGCCGCTGTGTCCAGGCCTGCAATGAGCTCGTGGTCAACCGGGCCATCAGCTACGGTTATCGGGGCGTCGATTCGAAGATCGTCGCGGGGACTGATGTCCCCTATTTCGAGAGCGACTGCGTCTTCTGCGGCCAGTGCGTCGAGGTCTGCCCCGTCGGGGCCCTGATCGAAAAGAAATCGAGGTACATGGGGCGCCCCTGGGATATGAAGAAGGTGCGCACCACCTGCCCGTACTGCGGCGTCGGCTGCCAGCTCTTGCTCCACGTCAACAAGGAAGGGAAGATCGCCAAGGTGACCGCCGTCGAGGACGGCGCGCCGAACAAAGGGCGTCTGTGCGTGAAGGGGCGTTTCGCCTACGACTTCATCTACTCCGAGGACCGGCTCACCACGCCGCTGATCAAGAAGGGCGGGGATTTCAGGAAGGCCTCCTGGGATGAGGCCCTGGATCTCGTTGCCAATAAATTCAAGGAGATCATCGAGAAACACGGTCCCGACGCCATCGCAGGCGTCAGCTGCGCCCGCAGCATCAACGAAGACTCCTACCAGATGCAGAAACTCTTCCGGTCGGTGCTGGGGACTAACAACATCGACCACTGTGCCCGTACCTGACACGCTCCGACGGTCGCCGGTCTGGCGGCTTCTTTCGGCTCCGGGGCTATGACCAATTCGTTCGAAGAATTCAGCAAGGCGAAGATGTTCCTCTGCATCGGCACCAACATGATCGAGGCGCACCCCGTGGCGGCGACCTTCCTCAAGAATGCCGTCCTCAAAGGAGCTGAGCTGATCGTAGTCGATCCGCGGAAACAGCCGCTGGTCTCCTTCGCCACGCTCCACGTTCCCATCAAGGTGGGATCGGACATCGCCTTCCTGAACGGGGTGATGAACGTCCTCATCACCGAGGATCTGTACGACAAAGAGTTCGTCTCGTCGTGCTGCGTCGGGTTCGAGGAGCTCAAGGCAAAGGTCCTGGAATACCCCCTGGCAAGGGCGGCTGAGGTGACGGGCGTCTCCGAAGAGATGATCCGCGACGTGGCCCGCCGCCTGGCGGCAGCCGATTCCTGCATGCTCTGCTACACCCTGGGGATCACCGAGCACACCTGCGGGAAGAACAACGTCATGTCCACGGCGAATCTACAGATGCTCCTCGGCAACATGGGGAAGGAGTGCGGGGGCGTGAACCCCCTGCGGG
>CAZAST010000157.1:278-6131 GCA_964487805.1 uncultured Syntrophaceae bacterium | reverse complement strand
AACCAAGGGATCGGTTGAAAGAAACGTCCAACCGGTTGAATAAAATGTGAAGAAAAAAAAGGATATGGACACGGCCACTTGAGATGAGAGATGGTACCCCCGGTGCGATTCGAACGCACGACACACGGATTAGGAAAGCAAAACATTAGTCAGACGATTTTCCACCAATTTTAGTGTGTTACATATCAAGTGGTTAGAAGAGCTTCTTTTGATTATCTTAGGTTTTCTTGGGTTATTTTCAGTCTTGACGGTTACAATTTAGTTACAATTTGACCGCAAGATTTTCATCGAAATCATTAGGAAACGTATCGTAAAGGTGTAGGTATGGGTGGTAAAGGTTCAGGATCTTGGTACAGATGGGACTCAAAGACAACAACTGAATCACAACACAGGATTGATATTCGGTGGTTGAAAAAGCACGGCTATCTCCGGCCCGGTGCTGGGAGTGTATTGGCATGGTCATGCCGTAATGAACAAACCGGCGCCATTCGCTTTCGTATGGAAACTGGCCGCATGGTTCTCAATTACCGGCATCGTCCGCATAATGGGATATGGGAAGATGTTGAGCAGGTAATCTCTTTTGACTGGACACCTTGTAATTATGGAGGCAAAAGAACATGGTTTTTGTGTTCACACTGCAATAGGCGTGTGGCTCTTTTATACGGAGCTGGTAAATATTTTCGATGCCGTCACTGCTATAATCTTACATATGCCAGCCAGCAGGTACAGCGTTACGAACGGCTAATGGAGAAGTCAAGGTCAATCAGGAAGCGTCTTGGTGGCGGTGATGATTTGTCGGAGCCATTTCCCGACAAGCCGAAGGGGATGCATTGGAAAACATACTCCCGATTACGAAAAGAAGCCGAACAAGCGAGTCATTCTTTCACGATATTAGTGGCGCAGCAGTATGGTTATGATTGGCTATGAGCAATAAGGGAACCCTTCCATACGTTAGGAAAAGACTCGCGCGCGCGTATCGTGTCGGAAAATTCCCTTTTTATGTGTACTAAAACTTCCCTCTTCTCGGTCGATATAGGGCAATCCTTTTTTGTGATGGGGTGCGGTAATGTATCTCGGTTTTTGAGTGAATGCGTGGTAACGACAAGCCGCTCTCGTTGGATAAGCATTCGCTATTGAATCCCGGTGCGTTTGGTATTTCCTTTTTTGTTTACAAAACGGCTATCTTCTTCGCACTAAATATCCGATATACTGAAAAGAAAATGTGATCAGTTGGCAATGATGCAATCTTGACAATCTGCATTGCTTTCATTGACTGGTTACAGCCTGACACATCGCATGCCTTTTTGTTTTTTCAAGTATATTGACCAATAGTAAGCCCTCTGCATCCCCCCCCTGGGGACCCATACCCCCCCGTCATGGGATACTCGTCTTTTTTGTATTTTATGTGGTGCGTTTACAGAGGAATAAATATAGTTATCGGATTGTATTTACGAACAGTTTGAACATGTGTACTTGGTGCGTTGTTGATTGCGATTATCAAGATAAGGAAGCATAGTCTGCGCCAGGACAATGCCCTGTCACACGCTATGCATTAAGTAGCAAGGCACGCGCCAGCAATAGCATCCTGTCACGCGCCTTGCAGGGTCAGTCCGCACTCAGGGCGAGGTGGCCTCGCGCGCGCGCGTTATCGTGTTGCTTAATTCCCTCCATACGGCATGGATTCGCTCCCGCCCTCAGTGCTATATTGCAGGACACTGGGGGTTGCGGCGGGTTTCTTCGCGTGCGTTTTTCCTTCCCTGTACCTTCGGGGCAAAGGTCGCTCTGTCCGGCAAAGCCGATAAAGGCCTTTATCGTTCTTTGTCTGGCGGTCATGCAGCCTGCACAGAAGCAGGCTCCCCGCCCGCCCGATCCCCGGCCATCGCTAAACATAAAGATGTGCTTTATGTTACCCTTTGCCTGGTACTCGTGCGGTGCTCCTGTAAAATGACGCCGCCGCTGTATCTGCTATCGCCCCCGCCACCCGTCGGATAGTTCCTTGCCAGCCAAAAACCGGCAGGCAATGAACCATCCGCCCATCTGCCCCCCCCGGGGGCTCCCCGAAAGAACCGCCACCCCGAAAACAGTCCTAACGGATTGATACAGGCATAATACCCGCACTAGAATGAAAATCTCAAACCTACTGTTGCCATGTGCGCAGCGTAATCGATCTCGGCCTGGAATTTGTCCATATCGGCCTCGAACATGAAATACTTCCATCCGACTGTGAGGGCCATGTTCTCCATGAGATCGTACTCAAGCCCGGCGAAGAGCTGATAAGCAAGGCCGTTGTCCGATTCGCTCTGCGGGGCAGATGAAAACAGGATATTACCGACGGCGATTGACGCCTTTACGTTGTCCCAGTCCACCCACGCCCAGCCGATGCCGAACCCGGCGTAGGGGTGAAACTTTCCGTCCGGCTTTCGGAATTTCGCGTTGAGGAACAGAGACGTGATGGTTACGTCCCCTTCCATGTTGATGTCAAATCCGCTATCCGTGTAAGCGTACTGTGTGTCGCCGTCCGTCCCGGTAATGTGGAAGAATTCGATCTCGGGACAGAGGTATTCCCATGAGGGAAGAACAAAGCCCGCCTTGATCCCCGCCGTATAGCCGTTGTCAAGGTCGAGGTCCTTGACGCTGACCACCGGGGCCACCTTGTCGGTGACTTCAAGGTCCTGGGGGAAGACGCCGCCCGCATATACTTCAATGTATTTCTCGGCTGCCAGGCCAAGCGACGAGCACAAAATAATGAGCGCCGCTGATACGATTGATATGATCTGCTTCATTTTTTCTCCCTCCTTCGGTTTTTTTGAATTTCTGACCCATTCCGATGTTCAAAAGCACATACAATATCCCCAGATCGTTAAACCGCTAGATATGTAACCCCAGGAATGTATCCTGTCAAGGATTATTACTTTACTGTCTCTCCCCTGTGAATCTCCTCCGCCAGTTCTATGAGCCTCATGAAGTATTCAAAATCCTTCTTTGCCGTTGCGTCCCGTCCGCTTTGTTTAGCAAGTATTAGGGGGGTAACTTCCCGTAACCTTTGTGTGTTGCGTGCTGGGGAATCATAGGCCTCTCTCACTTGGGACCCCTATCTGCTCCCTCCCCCCGTACCCTTAGTATTTCTTTTTATTCCTTCATTCAACACAACATGGCTGTTTAAAACGTCTTTTCATTCCCTTGATTAAGTGGTAAAAAACGACTGCAAAGCCTATAAGTTGTAATCATTTATAAGGGCATAGGGAGTACACCCCGAAAAGCGGTTTCCCCACCGCCTTGTCCTTTCCTGTCTGGGGAGATTGGGGGGGGGCATGTTAAGCAAAAAAGGCAAGCTTTTTAGCTTGAAAGAATGGCTGACTGTTCCCGAGGCAGCAAAACACCTTTCAACTATTTTAGGAGAAGAAGTGAGCGAGGCTGACATATTACGTCTTGCCCTAGATAAACATCTAAAGTTGTCAGTATATTTTGTTAATCACGCCAGAGCGAAATGTGGAAAAGTTGTCCCATACGAAGAAGTAAAGTGGTCCCCAATGCATAAATCTTTTGTTACAGATGAGTTAAAAAATAAGCTTCCAGATAAGTGCTGCATCGATAAAGAGACAGGCGATGTGCTTGTAATGAGAAGTTTAAAGATTGATGATCATCGATACCTGAACTTGGATAACAAGGTGATAATTCTCACAGGGGTATGGGATTTGTGCATGTTTGGGGGTGAACGCTTGGACGTTGAATGTCGATATCAAGACCTAACTGACGGTCCGGAGGTAACCCTCATAGGATTAGATGGAGACTTTGTTGAGCGTGAAGATGGTGTAATATGTCAGCTTCAAGAAAGTTATGACCAAAATGAGTATCAAGCTGGTTCCAAGGCACAACTCGAAGCAATCGAAGAACATATAGCCATCAACAACATCGATGAGGAAGAGGCGAAAGAACTTTTGAGTAAGCACAAAGAAAACCGTGAAAAGTATCTGGAGAGGCGAAAAGAACACCCCGATGCCGACTATTATCCTGGCGCACTGCCTAGCGATAGCGTCTTAGTGGTTCGTAAAAAAGCTTTAATCGACCTGCAAGAGCGGCTTCAAGAACCGAAACCAAAAGCGGCAATCTTGGAGGGGGTCACCCTGCCAACAATCGGAGCCGTTACAGGAGGTGGGGAAATAGCAAACACTTCTCAAGAAGAATCAGAGCGCAACGCAGCATTACAAATTGATCAAGCAATAAGAACTTTTTTTATGCCGGACTATGACTATTGGGGCAAGATGAAATATTGGACCGTACGTGAGGCGTGTAGTCTAATTATCAATATAAACCCAGTTTTTGTGCGTAAATATTTTCAAATGGGTAATGATGACATATTTGGTCCCCCTCGTGATAATGATAGTTTAGAACTTATCGCATTTAGGGTGTCTAAAACTAGTGAATATCAGAAAATTTTCAACTTAGCAGTTAGAGAATTTGAAAACGAGGGGATGCCAGTTTTCCCCCCTGAATTTTTCAATTGGGCTTTGGAAAAGGGGTTTACTATCCCGGAGCCTCTTCGTGAACTAATCCCTAATGAAGAGAGCGCACCCTTACAGGTCCCCTCTATGGACAGAGAACACCCCTACTTTTCAGAAGAGCTTGAAATGGCAATAGCGGCCTGGACGGAGCTTTACGAAAAAGGAGCAATTAACCCGAAGAGGGGGCATAAAGGGCAAATACAGAAATGGCTTAAAGCGCATTATCCCAAAGCTACCCGAGGGGCAATGGAACGTGTCGCAACCGTTGTTAACCCCAACAAAAAGGGTGGAGCACCTTCAACGGATTAAGGGAAAAACGTCATTTTTTAAAAAAACCTCCGCACCTATTTATTTTATGTAATCAGAGGGTTACCTAACCTACCCCCCTGTTTTATTCCTTAACCCTCCCAACCGTTCCCCCTATCAAATGCTTTGTTATTACTTCATAATTCCACCTAAAAGATCATAGGGGAGGGGTTTTTTATGACAAAGCTACACGCACCATCTTTTCAACTCATGGCCGACAGTTGGCTTGAAGAGAGAAGCGAGATCGTTCGCGGGGGGCAATAGTATGGTTTGTGACTTCTGTGGCAAGGAAACCGATGCAGACAAAGTTGATAAATCAGCGAAGAGCTACACTTGCGGGGACTGCGTGGCTTACCTGGGGAGCAGAGACCAAGGGGAATTGTTGAAGGGGTATCTCTTTGCATTGGGCAAGGGATATCTAGGCAAGGCAAAAACAATAGAATCTTTTTTGGAGGTAAATACAGATGAACCAGTCAACAGAGACTACGTTGCAAAACGTGCTAACGGAAAACGACCTGTGCGAGCTGCTTGGAATGAAGAAAGAACAGGTCGCGGATTTAAGAAACAGAAAAGGATTACCCTTTATCAAGGTAAGCCAGAGAAACAGGCTCTACTTTGAAAAGGACATAATAGAGTTCTTCACAAAACAACGGAAGATCCTAAACAGGGCAGAGCTTGAATAACTCAGGGGGGCAACAGGCAATCGGATTGCCCTTGGATGCAATCGGATGGTGCTTGGATGCTCTCAGATACGCACTTATTTTTGGGTTGGTATGTTTATATAGGGTGAGGTTTTGCAGACAAAAAAAGTGAACGAAAATAGAAGCAGATGATCCAGGATAAAAATTTTATGAGGAGTTAATTTTGGGAGAGGATACAAATACCGACGTTACAAAATTCGAAGACAATTTTTTCGCTCCTGAACAACGGCCTTTGATTACAGCGGGCATGTATGAAGCCCAGTGCATCAAAATTGAAAAAGCATATTCTCACTCAAGTTCTCGAAAAATCTTTCTTCACTTCAAAATCTTCAACTGGATGGAAT
>CAZAST010000157.1:0-268 GCA_964487805.1 uncultured Syntrophaceae bacterium | reverse complement strand
GCAATGAATGATCCGGGGAGCAAGCCTTCTGTCGGAACCAAGTATTATCAAAACTGGGTGATCGCAAACGGCAATAAAATGCCTGAGAGAAGGGAAAGGATGTCCTCAAGGGTTTTTCTGAATGGTATGTTTGAAGTATGTGTTGAAACAGTAAAACCAAAATTTCCCGATAAAGAAGAAAAGCCTGAATGCTTTCATTATTCTATTGTTCGATACATTAAACGGAGACTGACCGGTGCAAATTAAATCTTCTTCACATATTTTTAAG
>CAZAST010000156.1:5216-6141 GCA_964487805.1 uncultured Syntrophaceae bacterium | reverse complement strand
CGGAACTCGCCGATCGTGGTGCTTCATCACAAGACCGTTTTGAGATAGAAAAAATAGCAAGGGGGGTGGAGGGGGTCAAGGACGTCCATGCCATACGCACCCGCAGATGCGGTGAAAGCCTCTACGTTGACCTCCATGTCCTGGTCGATCCGGAAATATCCGTCCGCGCGGGGCACGGAATTTCCGAAGAAGTGAAAAAAGCCCTCCTGAAAGACGGTCCACAGATAGTAGATGTTATTGCCCACCTGGAACCGGAGAACGAAAAACCCTGATCCCGGAAGCATCTCTCAAAGGATTGCAATCACGTTGTACGCGTGAAAAAGAAATCTCACAAACTGTCCGTCCGAAGCAATCGCTTTTTTACAGGACTCCCGCGACGGCAATACGTTACAACAATGGACAACTGTCAGACTGAAACAGAAAATATGTATTGGATGGAACTGCCGCAGTCCGCAGGTGTCACTTCTCTATTCCGTCGCGGGCCTGCACCCCTTTAGTGTAGTAATGCTTGATCTCTTTCATCTCCGTCACCAGATCGGCCCGTTCGATAATCCGCTCGTCTGCTCTCCTCCCGGTAATGACAAGCTCCACATTGACGGGTTTTGCATCAATGAAATCAATGAGGTCTTCCACCGAAAAGAGATTGTAGTAAGTGGCAATATTGGCCTCATCGAGGATGATCATATCATAGGCTCCGGAGGACATAATCTGCTTGACTTCCTCAAGCCCTTTACGGGCGGCCTGTATATCCTTTTGATCGGGATTCTTGAATATAAAGCAGTCACGACCGTATTGCCTGACCGTAATGGAATCTTTGAATCGTTCGAGAGCATCAAGCTCACTGTAATGCATCCCCTTGACAAACTGCGCCACATATACCTTCAGTCCGGCGCCGGCTGCCCGCATGGCAAGCCCCAGGGCCGCC
>CAZAST010000156.1:496-5206 GCA_964487805.1 uncultured Syntrophaceae bacterium | reverse complement strand
TGTCTTTCCCTTCCCGTCCCCCGTGTAAACCTGTATGAATCCCTGCATAATAGTCCTAACCACACATTTTGATCAGAAAATCGCTCCCGTCAACTGTAGTGAGCAACAGGAGCACAATAGAGATTGAATCATCTTGATACCCTTCACGAAGGAAAAATCCCCTTTTCCCCGGCATTGTACCTCACCCCCTTTAAATCAGGATAGCATGCCGACTAATTGGGGGCATTTTCCTTCTTGTACCGGTCGACTCCAAACGTTTGTATCATACAGTGTGTACTGGGGGGATTTCCATGGCAGAAATTCCCCCAATAACCCCTATTCTGTTCCCGGAAAGCTCTTCACAACGAAACCATAGAAATCCTCATTCTGTGAGGAACTCAGCATCCTTCGATAACAATCGAAAGGGACTGTCCACCCAGGGCCCCGACATTGATAAGTCCCCGACATCCCTGTTTGCCCGCCAGACGGTGAATCATAGCAACTGTCATGATCCCACCGGTCGCAGCACCGGGATGCCCAAAGGAAAGGCTGCTGCCGTCCACGTTCACCCTTTCTGGCGCCATGCCGAGTACCTCTTGCACAGCAAGACCATAGGCAGCCGACGGTGTATGAAGATCAAGAAAATCAAGATCATTCGGCTTCATTGCACACATGGACAACGCCTTATGAATTGAACGAGCCGTTGTCCTTTCAAGAAGCGTTGGATTGCCGGCGGCAATTCCGAAACCGAGCATTCTGGCCACAGGCTTTGCCTCAAGCTCCTCAGCTCTCTCCGCTGACAGCATGACCAGAGAGGCGGCCCCGTCGGCCCAGGGTGCCACATTCCCATCAGTCGCTGTTCCTCCCTCGTCGTCGGGTGTGAGAGCCATCAATTCTTCCAGACTGGGCGCCTCGGGCAGTTCATCGTCACTGACGACTATTTCCTTCTTCCGCTGCTTGATGGTCAGCGGTTCGATCTGTCCCTTCACTCGGCCATTGCCTGTCGCCGAAAGAACTTTTTCATAATCTCTAAGAGTGTAAGTATCAAGAGTTCTTCTGCTTAAACCGTAACGGGAGGCGATAATATCGGCCAGAGTTTTTGTCGTCAACTCCCCGTATATTTCCTCAAGCTGGGCGTTTTTTTCAATCTCCAGTTTCGAATCATGGAAACAGTCGCTGTGTGACCCGAATTCATACCGGGGGTGAAAGATATAGTATTGCGCCAGGCTGTAACTCTCCACACCGCCAACCAGCATACCCCGATATTCCTCTCCAATGATCTTGTTAAATCCGCTGATGATCGTTTGAAGGGCGCCGGCACACAAAGTGTTCAGGGTGAAACCCGCCGGGTCTTCGCTCAATCCGGCGAGGGTCCAGGCGTGCCGCCCCACGTTCGCCGGCAGGCTGCTCTGCATCGACTGGCTGTAGATGCTCATATCAAGGGCGCCTGAATCTATCTCCGCCCGGTTAATCGCCGCTTTCATCGTATGCGCCGCCAGGTCCTGAATTCTGACGGTTTTCAACGACCCCATATATCTTCCGATCGGTGTCCTCACCGCGCTGACAAATACCACTTCTCTCACTGCTGGGCACCTCCTTCTCGCTTTTCATTCCGTTGATCCAACCGTTCGATAATCATGGCGCCTCCGATACCGCCACCACAGCACAGAGTAGCCAGACCGTACCGCTTACCCATGCGCTCCAGCCCGTAAAGAAGTTTTGTGGTAATAATACAGCCGCTGGCGCCGAGAGGATGTCCGAGAGCGATCGCACCGCCCCACAGGTTCATATGGGTATCGATCCATTCGTCATCGACACCATACATCTTCTTCCATTCTCGGATGACAGCGAGACTCTGACCCGCGAATGCCTCGTTCAGCTCCACAATGTCCATATCGGTCAGAGTAAACCCAGCCTTTTCCATAGCAATTTTAGTTGAGGGAACCGGGCCTCTTCCCATAATCTTCGGATCGACACCGGCCAGACCGCAACCGAGAATCCGTGCGCGGGGCGCCACCCCCAATTCGTCAGCTTTCTCCCGTGACATGATAATGCAGACTGCGGCGCCGTCGTTCCTTCCCGAAGAATTCCCCGCCGTAACAGTTCCGTCCTTTTTAAAAACCGGCTTGAGCTTTGCCAATCCTTCCAGCGTTGTATCCTTCCGGGGGAACTCATCGACATCGAAAACACCTATTGTCCCATCGTCCTTCTCGTACTCAACGGGGACTATCTCGGCCTGAAACTCTCCGTTTTCAATTGCTTTAACAGCCAGTTGCTGACTCCGAAGGGAAAAAAGGTCCTGCTCCTCACGAGGGATATTGTGCAGATCAACAAGATTCTCGGCGGTAATTCCCATGGGAATATTGCCGTACCTTTCTACCGGGGCAGCTCCGGGTCCGCCGGCTGTAATAGAATCCAGAAGTTTGACATCCCCGTTCCCGAAGGCGTGATTCATCGTATCGGAAAGAAAATACTCTCCGCCGCTCATCCATTCGACTCCGCCCGCAAGAATGACATCGGCGAAGCCGTTCTTGATAAACTCGTATCCCTCCATGATGGAGAGCATCCCCGAGGCACAGGCGATGGTGTCGCAAAAGGCCGGAACCTCTTCGGGAAGTCCTATCATCTGAACGAGATTGCGGGCCGTGTTCGCCACAATCGCGTTCTGTTTGACGTGCCCCATAATGACATAATCGTACATCTCGGGCGTGATCTTCCGACCGTTCCGGTCGACGACGGCTTTGGCTGTCTGACACAGCAGATCCCAGAAGGGAAGGTCTTTGATCGTCCCTCCGTGTCTGCCGATGGCGCTTCTTGCCATGTCAACAATTACTACTTCTCTCATTATACATCCTCCTTAATAGTCCTTTCCTGGCTCGTTCCTCCGGATTGCGTAAACCGGCAAGCCTGCAGGACTGTCATATATGTCCTGATCTTTGGTCCAACCTTGGAACTCTTTTCTAATAGGTGATGTCCGTACGGGGTTTCTTCTCGCCCGAGGTATAATCGTACCAGCCTTTACCGGTCTTGCGACCAAGTTCTCCGCTGATAACAAGCTTTTCCAGAACAAGAAAGGGTGCAAATTTTGGATCTTTATACCCCTCATAGAGCGTTTTAAATACATTATATCCGATCTCAACGCCAACAAAATCCGCCAATTCAAAGGGACCCATCGGATGATTGAGGCCAAACTTCATTGCCTTGTCGATATCTTCCAGACTGGCAACCCCTTCAAGCAGACATTTGAAGCATTCCGCCCGGAAGGCCGCGTTGCATCGATTGACCAGAAATCCCGGAACGTCCTTTACGCGGACCGTTTCTTTCCCCATCTTTGAAGCAATTTCTTCAGTTGTTTTGATCGACTGGCCGGAGGTCTTCAAACCGGGGATGACTTCTACCAGACGCATAACCGGCACAGGACTGAAAAAGTGCATTCCGATAAAGCGGTCGGGACGCTGCGTCGCCGCAGCCAGTGTGGTGATCGGAATAGATGACGTGTTCGACGCGAAGACAACATCCTCGCGGCAGATGGAATCGAGTCGCTGGAAAATATTCTTCTTGACCTCCAGATTCTCGAACGCCGCCTCAATAATAAAATCAGCTTTTCGGGCGGCATCGAATTCGATTGACTTGTCAATTCGCCCCAAAGTTGTTTCCCTATCCGCCTCCGTAATCTTTCCCTTTTCAACCTGTCGATCCAGAAAACCGGCAATGATATTGAAACCCCTGTCGATGAACTCCTTTTTAACATCGTTCATGATGACATTATAGCCGGCTTGGGCCGCAACCTGTGCGATTCCACCCCCCATTAACCCTGAACCTACTACCATGATCGTTTTGATTTCCATGGGTACAGCCCTTTCATAATTGAGATACTCCCTTCTCTGCCTCGATACCGTTTATGGCCAGGGCATGGTATACACCCATACCTACCTTGGTTCGCGCTTATCTTTCAACAAAGTCCGGTTTTTGTTTCTTAATGAAAGCTGCGGCCCTTTCTTCCTGATCTTCAGTCCCGCAGAGATGGTTCCAATGCATGGCTCCCAAATCGAGCCCTTCATGGAAAGCAATGTTGAAACCATGATTAATTACCTCCTTGGTGACTCGAACAGCCTTGACAACATTCCACCTTCCGGAAAGCTCCCGCATGATTGCTGAAAGCTGGTCTCTTACAGCAGTAATCAGAGGTCATTGGGAGGTCGTTGATCATTATGATGACAATTTCATCATCGACAACATTGGTTTTAAACGAAAGCCATGGAAAGGGCTTCGGCGATACACGCCGGCTTTTCCTGACCCTCGATCTCGATGGTATGGGTCGTAGCTATGAGAATCCGCCCCCCCCTGGATTTTTCGATTCGCGAAAGGACGATCCTGTCCCGTATCTTCGAATCCACAGGTACCGGATTGAGAAACCTCACTCTGTTGAGGCCGTAATTGACTGTCATCTTTGTTCCTTCCGGAATAATATCTCCCTTATTAACAAAAAAAGGTAAATGTGACAGGATCAGAAAACCGTGAGCTATGGTCGTACCAAAGGGCCCATGGGAAGCTTTCTCCGTATCAACATGGATCCACTGATAATCGCCCGTTGCCTCAGCAAATCGGTTGATCTGATCCTGGTCAATTTTCTTCCAGTCCGAAACGAAAATCTCTGTCCCCACAAGTTTCCTGATCTCTTCCAGCGACAATTCCTTTCTCATATATCCGCTTCCTTTCAATTTGGTTTAC
>CAZAST010000156.1:0-480 GCA_964487805.1 uncultured Syntrophaceae bacterium | reverse complement strand
GCATACTACATCTCTACCCCAGCCACAATAAGGGTTGGGGTATGTATCCGACCCATTCGCAAAGTGACGCGGATGCTTCCCCATGACCGATACGCACACTCTCACCAGCATACTGATCCGATAATGCCCCTCCCCCAGCCGGAGCTGGGGGCTTGGTTGGATTACACGTGTAAACCGGATCGAGCCCTCCGGGGTTCCTCTTTTGCCCTCACTCCCCTACAGACAGAAGAGACATATTCTCGGAATATTGCATTCTGTATGTATCTTGCCGATTTTCAATCGTCATGAACAAGGAGGGTCATCCTTCTCATGAACATCATCTGAACGCTCTCTGATAAACTCATTGGTCATCCGGTAGGCTTCATCATCGGGATGCTGTTGCGGCGGATGCTTGCAGAAATATGCCGACGGGCCCTCCAGCACCCCTCCCTCTCCGCGATCAAGGGCAAGCCTGACGCAACGAATGGCGTCTATCGCCAC
>CAZAST010000155.1:0-6144 GCA_964487805.1 uncultured Syntrophaceae bacterium | reverse complement strand
CTGAAGCACTATATGATCACTTGCTGGCCTTCCGCCCCTCTTCCGGCGCAACCCCGATTCTCAAGGGTCAGGGATCGATGATCGTGGTATCTTGCTGTAAAATCTGCATTTGACATACGATTGACATGGTGTTATTCCTCCTTCGCTGAAGGTGTGTAGATGGGCGAGTGTACCTGTGGCACATCTCTTCCGGCCAGGAAGACCGGGCATAATCGACAGCACCGAACGGGGCATGGGCAACAGTATGGACATGAAGGCACAGAAGGGAAAAGAGACACCTGACTTTCCATCAAAACCGCGGGTCCTGATCATCGGTCCCAACGTGCTCCAGAATGAGCTCCTGGTCCGGTTCCTTGAGAAGGAAACAGGTCTCCCGTGCTCATTCCGACCTGAACTGGACGGGAATGTCATCTCTGGCGCCGCATCTGCCGGATGTCTTTTGCTCCTCGACTGCCGGGGCACTGAGCTGGGGCATCTCTGGGCGATGATCAAACACGGCACGGCGGTCAACACAACGGGATGCCATATCGCCCTTTTCAACCTCGACGCACATACGGGAAGAGAAAAAGAAGTTATGGACCGGGGTATTCATGGCATCTTTTACCTGAGTGATCCTCTGGACATGTTTCCCCGTGGGGTCAGAGCGATGCTCGACGGTGAGATGTGGTATTCCAGAAAAGCCCTCTCCAAACGTATCATGGATCCCGGCACGGCGCGAACGGCATCCTCGCTCGCGGCCGCCGACATCCTTACCTCCCGGGAAAAAGAGATCCTTGTCGGCATTGCGTCCGGAGCCAGCAACGAGAACATAGCAAGCGATCTTTCCATAAGCCCCCACACGGTGAGAACGCATATCTATAACATCTACAAAAAGATCAACACAACGAATCGCCTGCAGGCCATGCTGTGGGTCGCAAAGTATCTTTGATATAATGCCCTCCTCCTGTAAAGGGAAAGGAATGCGCGGTTCGACTGAGTAAGCTATCCGGATAGCACCTTCTTCGTATGCCTTTGCACGAGAATGATGAGATAAGAATCATACCCTTTTCGTATTGAACTCCATCGGGCGAATTGCTACAGTTTCACCCAATGGAGGGAGAGAACGTCGCAAAGGTAAATACCGTTGTTACCACCGTAAGGACGTGAGCCTATGCCTGGATTTGGAAAGAGAAAACTGGAGCGATTTCCCCTGGAGTTGCCCGCCCGTATTTTTGTTGACTGTGACGGGACGGGAACCGATTGCCTCGACGCCGTTACCATTGATATTTCCGCGGGCGGAGCGTTCTTTCATACCGATAAGCCCCTCCCGGTGGGGACCCAGATGGAGGTTGACCTCATACTCCCCCTCGATGAGCTGAAAAAGATCGAGGGGAAACGGGCTAACATCAAAGTCAAGGGAGCGGTGATCCGTACGGGTGAACGGGGAATGGCAATACTCTTTGACAAGAAGTACCGGATCTCACCCATAGCGGAGTAGCGCAGGGACCCCCGCCGTAGCCGGGGGAGAAAGACTGAGAGAGGGGGGTACGCAAAAAGTATGAGAGGCCCTTTTCCCTACTACTTTTTGCGTAGATAAAATACTCAGCAAAATACGTAAATATTCAGTTACCATTCGTATTGACCGTATGCCGGGGGGGCGCTACACTCCACCATACAATGAGGCGTAAAATTCATTTAACATAATGCGAGGTTTATCATGAAAACATTAAAACGATTGGCGTGCGCGGTGATGGTGGCCGGGATGATGACCTTCCTGTGGGCCCCATCGGGGATGGCGGCTTTTTATGAGACCAGTGACACGTTCAGTACCGCTAACGAGGCTGTTACCCTTGAATACTGGAATACCGATTGGGGGGTGCTGAACAGCGTAACGGTCACCTTCGACATGGACATACTGTCGTCCAACTTTACGCTGATTAACAACACCGGAAATCCGGCATCGGGCACCGCAAGTTTCAATGTGACGGCCGCTTTGACCAGCCCGGGTGTGCCGCCCCTTATGACCGCGGCGTTTGCCACGATCGGATCGGGGGCTGATAGGCTGGAAGACAACAATGATTTTATATACAACCTTGCCCATGGCGAATCGGTAGAGCTTGGTGGCCTTCACTATACGGATTCGACAACGGGGCTGGTTGGCGCCATGTTTACAGCTTCATACCAGGGCGTTGGCACCTATACCTTTAATGTGGCGGTTGATCAGAGCGTCTCATTCATCGGTCAGGCGGTGACTGCCCAGATCGACCCCGCAAGCGATTATTCAGGAACGGTAACGGTCTCCTACGACTATACCGGTGATGGCCCTCCGGGGGCGCCGGTTCCCGAACCGGGGACGATGCTCCTTCTGGGAGTCGGTCTGGTCGGTCTTGTGGGCGCGAGCAGGAGAAAGAAGGCTCACAAGTAGCGATACCGTAATGTTATGATAACCCTCTGATAAACCTCGAGCGGCGCAGTCGGTGTAACGGCTGCGCCGTTTCTGTCTGTACCCGGCACGCACACTATCACACAGTGTTGTCGAATCGTCCGCTAGAAATTCACAAACTCCCGTTTGGCGTCGATTACTTTCGAGAGATACCTCCTCCCCTCATGACTGGGAAGGTCGGCCCGGAGAGCCGTAAGAACTTCCAAGGGGGATAAACTGTTGATCCGGTCCGGTGCCCGGTTCCTGTCCGGATCAAAGGTGCGAAGGACAGTGCCCGCTCCCGCATTGTAAGCGGCGATAACGCAATATTCCCGCGAGACGGGGTCTTTGATCTCGCCCAGGTACCGGTCCTGCAGCAGATGGAGATAGGCAGTTCCGTACCGGATATTATCCTCGGGATTAAAGAGGTCTTCTCGCGAGGGAAGACCGTCCGCATGGTAGAGAAACCGGTGTACGTCCTGCCCCGCGGTGGCGGGGACGATCTGCATCAGTCCAAAAGCCGGGGCGTGGCTCACCGCGTACGGGTTAAAATCGCTTTCGGTCTTGATGATGGCATAAACAAGATTTTTGCTGACCGAAAAGTCCCTCGCGAAGCGTTCGACAAGGGGTCGATACTTCAGCGCCCGCACCTCATGGTGATCCTTCACCATCCGGATCACCACATAGTTGACATCCTTTGTCTCTTCACCGGCCTCAATCCTCCGCGTACGCAGCTGGGTTTCGATGAGGTGATCGGCAAAGATGCCTGCACGCCAGGACCACCGAATCTCCTGCCCCTGGTGGTCCGTGACCTCTCCGTACAGAAAAGGCACCTGTCCCAGTTCAATGGGGCGGGCGGAATAGAGATCCACGGCCCGGGGGTCTTCGGGGGTAAGGAGGGTGGTGACGATGGCGCTCTTGAGGCTTTTCAGGGGATCGTCCGGATCGAGCGTTTCGACGGTGATCTCTCCTCTGTCGAAATCAACCGAGGCACGCGACAGATAGTTCTGGGTGTATTTCACATATTCACGAGGGGTGGGCTCCTTGATCTCTCGATCTCCCCACTCGCCTCCCACGGCCCTTCTGAATGCGGCGACAATCTTCGCGGTCTCTTGCTGGAGACGCTGGATATCCCGCTCCAGCGTCTTCGGATTGGCGGCATACCGGGCCGCCTTTTCGGCAGCCATCCGCTGGGCGGACCCGACATCTCCCGTCGCCACAATCCGCCCCACGCGTGCCACTTCCCCCGCTGAGCATCCCAGAACGCTCGCTCCGATGGAAAGTGCAAGAATCATATTCTTCACGCGGCACATGGGCTTCCTCTTCCCCCAGCGAAGCAAGTCGAGCAGGCATAGATTGCTCATCTCTGCCTTTCCGGGGCCTCCTTGCGGCCACAGTATCTGGATATGTGATTGATGGCCCTGAGCGCGTCGTCGAGATCATCGAAGACGGGAACACCCTCGCTCAGAAAAGCGGCCCGGGCTTCACGAAGCATCTCCTCGATATCCAGCGATTCGGTCCCCTGCCTGATATTAGGGGTAACGACGATCACCGGCTTACCCGTCACGGCAACCGCCTCTCCCACGGCGGAGGCAAGTTCCCTGAAAGGGGTCACCTCCCTGACCGGCCGGCCGAAAAAGATTGCCATGGGCTTGTAGTGATAGAAGAGTTGAATCAGGATCTGTAAATCAACCTTCTCATTCTGAGCTGCCGTGAGAAGCACCTCTTTCAGTATATGCGGCGGTACGTAAGGATTCGCCACATCGATGGGGTTCCGGGCGCTTGAACCGGGCCTGGGAAGTATCTCCATGATCGCGTCGGTAATGGCAGGATCGAGGAGGGGGAGTTGTATGCCGAAGGCCTCGGCGGAGTCGCCGGCGACGATACCCAAAGCGCCGCCTCCGCCGGTAACGGTGATCCCCCGGTAAATCCGCTCAGGGAGCATGGAAAAGGCCAGGCTGGTCTGGGCCAGTTCCCACAGGCTTGAAACCTGAACAGCATTGCACTGCCGGAGAACCGCCTCCCAGATGACCCTGTTTCCCCCCATGGACGCCGTATGGCTGGCAACCGCCCGGCCCCCCGCCTCCGAAAGCCCCCCCTTATGAACGATGACCGGCTTCTTCTTTGTCACCCTTCTAAGAGCATCGCAAAAAGCAGGGCCGTCCTTCACTCCTTCAGTGTATGTGGCAATAACCTTTGTCTCCGGATCATTCCCGAGGTAGTCGAGCAATTCCACTTCACGCAGGTCTGCCCCGTTTCCGAAGCTCACTACTTTGCTGAATCGAACTCCCATCCATTTCCCGATATGGGAGAAATCAATTGCCATCCCCCCGCTCTGGGCAAGAAAGGCAACCGGTCCGCTCTCCCGTGAGAGATCGGGCCCCGGCAGCAGGGTCAGCCCGCTCCGGGGACAGTAAATACCGAAACAGTTGGGACCGATAACCCGGATCCCTTTCCCGGCGATTTGCCTGATCTGCTCTTCAAGGGCAACCCCTTCCGGGGTTCCCAACTCGCTGAACCCGGAAGAAAGAATCTCTGCGCCCGCGGCCCCCTTTTTTCGGCACGCCTCGAGGGCCTCGGGAACGGCCTTAGCGGGAACCGCGATAACGGAAAAATCTATTCGGGTGGGAATCTCCTCCACGCTTTCGTATATCTTCATCCCGGCGATCTCCCCCCCCCGCGCGTTCACCGGGTATACACTTCCCTTGAACCCTATTTCCCGGAGGGACATGAGAATCCCGCTGCCGAAACCGCGTCCCTGCGTAGACACGCCGACTATCGCCAGATGTTCAGGGTGAAAGATCCGTTCGAAAGGATCAGTATCACAGGACTTCTGCTCAACACACGTCATTCACTGCCCTCCTCGTTCCTCCATTGGCGTAAAAATAATACCCGACTATGTTGTCAGTGACCCGCCATCGACATAGATGGAATGGCCGGTAATATAATTGGCCAGGTCGGAGGCCAGGAAGAGCACGGACCCGACGATCTCCTCCGGTTCCGCCAGGCGGCCCATGGGAAGCAGTGATTCGACGTGCCTGGCGATGTCGGGGTTCGACCAGATAGGCTTACTGAAATCAGTCCGCGTGAGCCCAGGACCGACGGCATTGACGAGAATCCCGTAGGGCGCCCACTCGCGGGCCATGCACCGGGTCAGCATCTTCAAGGCAGCCTTGCTGCAGCCGTACGCGGCCATCCCCAGCTCCGCCTTCTCCGCCCCCACGGTGGTAATATTGATAATCCGCCCGCCTTTCTGTTCGATCATGACGCGCGCCACCGCGCGGCTCAGAAGCCAGGCGGCCTTGACGTTCGTATCGAAGACTTTGTCCCAGCCATCCTCGCGCAGTTCAAGAAGACTCCGCAGGAAGCTCCGGGCCGCGTTGTTTACCAGGATATCGATCCTGCCGAACTTTTTGATCGTCTCCTGAACGAGATTCTCAATCTGTTCCCCGACTGTCAGATCCGTTACTACAGGGAGCGCCCGGCCTCCCAGAGCGTTAATTTCCTTCGCCACTGTGTCGAGTTGTTCCGCCGTCCTCCCGGCAATAACGACGGAAACCCCCGCTCCCGCCAGCCCCAGCGCGATAGCGCGTCCGATTCCCCGTCCCCCGCCCGTGACGATTGCCACCTTCCCCGTGAGGTCAAATGTCGCTTCCATCAATTATTCCCCCCTTTGGTGCAATGTAGGAATTACGTGTTCATTGAGCGGCAGTATAGTGAAAGGGCGCGCCCCTGTCAACTGT
>CAZAST010000154.1:0-6196 GCA_964487805.1 uncultured Syntrophaceae bacterium | reverse complement strand
TTATTGTTACATGTGCATGGCTTTGAGACCATGAACTTTTAAATTTTTCATGCCACTCCCGGGCAATGACCTCAAAGGTCTCTTTTTCTTCCGTCTCTGCCTGTTTCTGTGCTTTTCGTACAGCCCCAGGGTCAATACAATAACCATTTGCAAGCTGACTTCTGGCTTCATCCCTGCGCTGTCTCGCATCATAAAGGCTGATTTCAGGATAGGCTCCAAGTGCAAGAAGCTTTTCTTTCCCATTATAGCGATACTTGAAACGCCATAGTTTACCGCCCGCAGCTGTGAGCAGAATATAAAGCCCATCTCCATCGAATAACTTTATTTGCTTTTCTGGGGCTTTGGTGTTACGAACCTTCACATCGCTAAGAGGCATGTTCTTTTACCTCCTTTGGGGGTATGCGTTTTAGGTTGGGGGTACTTGTAATTAAAACATACCCCTGTAGATGGGGTATGTCAATGGATTTAATTCGACAAGGATGGACAAAACAGAAAAGAAAAAACCCGCCATTTTCAGCGGGTTTGGACGATATTGAATCACGTTGGATTAAATTTTGGTGGCGGTGCAGGGAATCGGACCCCGGACACTACGGATATGAGCCGTATGCTCTAACCATCTGAGCTACACCGCCCCTGCGAAAACGAGACGTACTCCTACCCCATATTGACACACGTGTCAAGGGGCTTGTTGAACGTCGATATCATACGCCACTATTGCGCTTCGCGACAGGGAAGACCCCAGCCCGACGGCAAGAACAACCTCTTCTTTTCCATCGTTATCCATATCCTTGACCTGGTAATCGGCAACGTATCCCTGTATCGTCTGCGTCCTCCAGTTCTCGGCCAGCCCGAGTCCGTCCCATCCGAGGTTATATATCTCGCTGCGCGTAAACATTCTGAAGTTCTTGAGTGTCCTTCCCGTGGGGGAGATGTTTTTGATGATGAGAATTTCGTTGTTCCCGTCTTTGTTGATATCAGACGTCAGGATCCTCGTTTTGACGTAAACGTTATCCGGGGCGCTGGCTTCGCCATACCCTTCCCTCCGTTCATCCCAATCGAAATTGATCAGATTATTACTCCCCCCGTACACATCCTCGCTGGTCCATATCAGGTCCTCACTCCCTCCCATAGTGTGAATCTGAGAGAGAACCTTTCGGGTCTTCCGATAGACGTGGAGCCGATCGTATTCGCCGAGGGCGACAATCCGTTCTGCGCCAGCGTCGAGTTTTGCCATTGTCAGCCCAAAGACTTCCACACCCTCGGGTATGGGCATCCGGGTACCTTCACGATAGGTATCACCTCTCCAGACAATCTCGTAAATCGGATTCTCAAACGGTTTGTCTTTTTTTATGATAGACATTGTCTGCCCCAACAAAGCCGGGCCTCCGTCCGTGTTGATAACCCTCAGAAACCAGCTCAGATCGGAAGCGATGGTCTCATATTTTCCATCCTGGAATTCCATAACGAACGATGAGGGGCTTCCGCTCGAAAAATTGGTTACGATAATCTCGTCAATCCCGTTGTCGTTGATATCGGCAACATCAACCGCCAGGTACTGGTCGTAGGATTTTCCGGAGAAACTCTGGAGCAGCACAAAATTCGCTTCATCCTTTCGGTAGATCATGACGGTGTTGCCGTCGATTACGACAACCTCGTTCTTGCCGTCGCCGTCAACATCGCCAATATCCATCCCTTTGAACGTCTTCGTATAGTGCGGGCTCATCCAAAACCCCTTATGCACCAGCGGATTGGAAGACGTCATAAAGGAGGGATTGATGACAGAGGTAAATGTGCCCTGTCTGGTTGAGATGACTTTACTCTCACCGGGACCCCGCGGTGGTGTGGCGGAAGACCCGCTCACCACGGCTGACGGCGGAGGACTGCCCGCTGCCGCAGGCAGGGCCAGGCCCAAAACATGAGCCTGTATCTTGTTGGCAAAATCGGTGATCCGGGGGATGACCTCATCCATCCCCTGACTCTGTTCGAAAACGCCCAGAGGCGTTTTATACGTCGATACATCGAGCAGTTTCGCATCGATGCTGATGCTATTGCCGATCTTCGTTATACTCCCCCACACCGCGTAATCAAGGTCCATCCTTTTGCCAAGGCCGTAAACGTCGGCAATCGTCGGCTCTTTATTCTCCATTTTCTCCAGTACTTCTTTGACTTCCTGTTTCGAACTGACTCGAATTTTCTCGCTCGCGGAAAGACGGGAGATCAGCATGTCCCATATTCCATCACGCACGTAGGTTATATCCTCGGAACTGTGAACGGAAAAGGGGAGAACCGCCACCTTTTTTACCGTGCCCTGACCCTGCTCGGCACAGACGGGCCCGGAAATCATGACACCCAGAATACAGAGAAACAACAAAAACCTCTTCATTCCACTCTCCTTTGCTTTAGTTACACAAGACTTCTGAGCAGCCGCAGGTTTTCAAGATCTGCGGGAGTTTCTATAATCTTCGGGATGCCCGCGAGAGAAGTGTCCCTCATAATCAGCCTGAACAATCCCTCCCCGATCACCCCCGCCCCGATATTCTCGTGCCGGTCAACCCGGGACCCCATTTCCCTCTTCGAATCATTCAAATGAATAACCATCAGATTTTCTTTTCCTATTGTGCTATCAATCCTTCTGAAAAGGTCATGATAGTTTTCCCTCGTCCGGAGGTTGTATCCTGCCACAAATACATGGCACGTATCAAGACAAAACGCCAGACGGGAATTTTCTTTCACCCTCTCCATAATACGGGCGATCTCTTCAAAGCTGCTCCCGAGGCAGGTCCCCTGTCCCGCTGTGGTTTCCAGAGCGATCTTAACCAAAGCGCCGGTTGTCTCAGCGTGTATTGTGTTGAGGGCCTCAACAACCCTGGCTATACCCCACTCGTCCCCCGCCCCTCTGTGATGTCCGGGGTGAAGAACCAGAAGATTGACACCAAGCTGTTCACACCGGTGGATTTCATGCACCATGGCATTGAGAGATTTCAGGTATATCTCTCTGTCGGGGGATGCCAGATTGATCAGATAGCCGGCATGAGAAATAACCGGGTCGATCCCCGTCAGTTTTCTTGTTTCACGGAACCGCGTGATCTCCGACTTCTCAAGGATCCGTTCCTCCCACCGGCTTGCGCTCTTGGTAAAGATCTGAATCGTTGCGCACTTCAGCGAGGCCCCCCTCAGGAGCGCCTTTTCGAGCCCCCCCGCAATTGACATATGCGCCCCCAAGAGGGGGATCGCCCATCCACACCTGTCTCCTCAGGGAAACACCGCCTCTTCCGGTGTATACGTCTGCTCCGGGACACTTACAATTTCGGAACAGCAAAATCAATGATGTTGGCAATGATGGGCTGGTTGTAAAGACCGATAAGGATAATCGCCGCAGCCACAACAAAGGTGGGGATCAGCATGCTCAGGGGTGCCTCGCTCACCACCGATCTCTGGTCGTGAGAATGAGCATCCTCCGATCCAGAGGCTCCGAAATCGTAATAGCCGGTCTCTATGATCCTGAAAAACAGAATGACATTCACCAGGCTGGAAAAAAGGAGGGCGCATACGAATATCCAGTTTCCGGCCATGATGGAACCCTGGATCAAATACCACTTGCTGAAAAACCCGCAGGTGGGAGGAACGCCGATAACCGACAGGGCGACGACGAGAAAGGCGGCCATGGTAAAGGGCATCTTCTTGAATATGGCATCAAAGGCCGTCAGCTCGTTGTTCTTCATCTTGTACGCGATAATGCCGGCTACGGCAAAGAGACCGAGAGTCATGACAACATCGTTCATGACATGCAAAATGGCCCCTCTGATCGCGACGGTGTTCGCAACCCCTACGCCCCCGACCATGTATCCGACCTCGGCAATCACGATATAACAGAGCATCCGCTTGAAATTTCTCTGGGCCAGGGCCATGATCGCCCCCATGAATATGGCTATAATCCCCGCATACAGCAGGATCTTTGTCACGGGGAGAAGTTCTATGGAGAAATAGGGTCTGAAGAGAGTAAACATAACCCGCAACATGATGTAGACGGCAACCTTCGTCATCAGCGGCGCTATCAGGGCACCGGCTACGGAAGGGGCCTTGGTATAGGCGTCAGGGAGCCACAGGTGCAAGGGGAAAAGAGCCATCTTGAGAGCGATACCAACCATGAAAAAGGCAAAGGCGACCAGGATCACCTTGGAGCCGTACAGCCGGGGCAGGATCTCGGCCAGTTCCGCCAGGTTCAGGGAACCGGTGACCATATAGAGGTACCCCACGCCGAGCAGATAGAAACAGGCCCCGACGGTTCCCAGAATCAGATACCGGAAGGCGGCCAGAGGTGCCCCTTCTTCACCCGTCGCGATAAGCGCATATCCCGCCAGAGATGCTATCTCGAGAAACACATAGAGATTAAAGACGTCGCCCGTGATAACGATGCCCAGGAATCCGGTCACCTGGAGAAGATAGAGGGTGTAAAAAAAGATCGTCCTGTCGGGAAGTTCCGCTTCAAGGCTTCTTTTGGAATATATGGCCACCAACAGAGCGGATCCGGTTATCAGGACCAGCATCATGGCGTTCAGATGGTCGATAACATACTCGATTCCCCAGGGCGGGAGCCAGCTTCCCATGTAGTAGTGGATGCTTCCTTCGTGGATAACGGTGTTCATCACCAGAACAGAGCAACAGGTGGACGCAAGCAGGGCAAGAATAACCCACGGATAACACAAATCTCTCTTCAGCCAGCCGACCAGCGGTGTGGCAACGGCGGACATCAAGCATATAACAACGATCAGGACAGGAGCTTGTTCTACTATCATTTGATTGCCTTGAGAATCTCATCCTCTTCCAAGGTATGGTATTTTCGGTACATCATGATGGCGATGGCAAGAGCCACCCCCAGCGTCGCGATGGAAACGACGATCGCCGTCAGCATCAGGACATGCGGCAGGGGGTTCAGATACTGTGCAACATCTATGACATGCCCGCCATGGGCATCCGCGTCGGTCAGGATCGGCAGAGTGGCTCCGCCTCTCTTGTAAGAGATGGAAACGAAAAACAGGATGATCGCCGTTTGAAAGATGTTCATCCCGATGATCTTTTTGATCAGGTTGTTCTTGGCAATCATCGCGTAGAAGCCGATCATCATAAGAGTAATGTAGATCCAGTAGTTGTATTTTGCTATGATGAAATCCATCGTATCGAGCTCCCTATCCTCTGGCGTCGTTCCTGCCGCCCCGTCTTCTCAGAAGGAGAATACAGGCCATCCCGGCGGTGAATATAACCGTTGTCTCCCCCAGGGTGTCATACCCCCGGTAGTCGGCGAGGACCGAGGTAACGATGTTCGGCGTCGCCGTGTCTGCTTCGGTATGCGTTATATAGTAAGGGGAAACATGGGTGCTGGCCGGCGAGTTGGGATCGCCCCAGGCCGGCATGTCGATAGTGCCATACATGAGAAACGCTCCCACAATAATGGATACGATCAGACTCAGCGTTTTCAATCCTTTGTCCTCCTTGTCGTTTTCAGAACGGCGGCAACCAGGAGGATCGTCCCGATCCCCGCGCTGACCGACGCCTCTGTGAAAGCGACATCAACGGCGCCGAGCTGCGCCCACATAAGACACATGAAGAAACTGTATGCCCCGAGGATCATGACGGCGCTCAAAAGATCCCTGACGGTGATCGCCGCCACCGCGCAGATCACCACAAAAAGTTGCAGAATGATATCAAAGGGTATGTTCATCTTCTCTCTTCCCCTTTTACCCATGGTTTCAGGCCGCGCCGTATACCGGCACGGGAAATGGCGTGCGTCGCCGTCGGCTGTGCCAGAAACATGAACACCGCAATAACCACGATCTTCAGGGCCGTGAGTGAGAATCCCTCATACAAAGCAAAACCGATGAGACACAGAAAGACAGCCAGGGTGTCTCCCTTCCCCGTGGCGTGAAGCCGGGTAAAGAAATCAGGGAAGCGCAGGAGCCCGATCGTCGCTGTCGTGAAGAAAAACAGGCCTCCGAGAATACAAATTATCGCAAAACCGACCAGTATATATGTCATCTGTCTACCGTTCCATTTCCAGGTATTTTGCCGCGGCTATGCATCCAATGAAATTCAGGAGGGCATACACCATGCTGATATCAATAAACATCTCGACGCGGTTATACACATACCCGATGATAAGCAGTATGATGAGCGTCTTCGTACCAACGGCGGAGATAGC